>CAYSWE010000130.1:0-10547 GCA_964434515.1 uncultured Phycisphaerales bacterium
GGACGCCCCTGGCGGCGCCCGATGACTCCCGGATCAGGCCGCAATCGTCTGAATCACACCACTAGAAACCGAAGATCACCCCAGTGTTGGCCTGGAAGCTCGCCCGCGTCATGAACCTGCCCGAGGCCTCGACAACACGAGTTGCCGAGTCTACCGCCGTCCTACGAGTCGGTCGGGCAGGGTATTTCCCGCTCCGATACCCACGAGAGGCCGCAAACGGCGGCCGCCGATTCGCATCGAACGCCCAGGCCTGGGCGAAGACCTCGATCCCAACAAGCCGAGCCTCGTGCACGAGTCGCAGCAACGCGGCCCAGCCCTTGATGCGAGTTTGTCCGACAGTCCGCACTAACGGCGTGGTCATCGGCACGATCAACTCAGCGCTGGAGAGAAGCGGCGCACAGAATCCAGCGATCGATAGATTGGGATTCGTCGCACCCACGAAAGCAAAGGTGGCGTTTCTCACGGATGCAGTGCCCGGAAAGGAGGAGAGTTCGAGAATGACCGCCTTCGTCCAGCTCCGCACACGAAACCGCGCGGTCATGTCGATTTCGCGCGAGCCCACCCTGCAGGCACGCCCGCGCCCGTAACTCGATCCAGGCGAGATCACTTCGATCTCGTTGTAAGCATCCAATGGGTATTGCGGCGTGACCGCTGTGTCCCAGGCAATCATGTGAATGTAGAGACCATTCTTGCCGTCGTAGGCGAAGGGTCTGTCGAGCGGCAGCACCACAGACCACGGCGCCGGTAGAGCGCGAGGTCTCCGAGTCATGTCGGGTAGCCGGATGCGCTTGTTCAGCATTGAGTTCTGCCAACTACCAACCAGCCCATCGGCCAGACTCTGCGGCCTCCCCGTCAGCTTGCTGCGATCGCCGTGCGCGATGCGAATCGAGAAGCGCATCTGGCGCGCCGTGGCCCTCGCGTCGCCCTCCGCGTTGCTGCGCCGCAGGTAGAATGACCGAATCATGCGCGGCATCCCCTTGTGCGTTTCGTCAAGCTGCGCAACCTGAGTCACAAGCTTGAACTTGAGAAACGGAGTGACGCCGACGCGGAAGCTCGCATTGCCGGGCCGTCGCAAGAACCCCTTCGGTGAAGTCGCACTCTGGCCTGAAACCATCCCGGCGAACAACAGAACGGCAAAAAGTGATGGCTGCATCGATTCATTATGGGCAACGAACGCACGTGACCAGCAGTGCAGACTCTGCCCAAGTCGTCCATTCTTTGGACTACGGGCTCGCGCGGGGACAGACTCAGAAACGCAGCGACAGCCCGATCCCCATTCTCTCGCCATCCCCGAACGGCTCGACCGCGAATCGAACGCGCTTGGCACGTGTAAGAATCGAGGGTGCGTCCGTGCCTCGCAGGCCAAAGTGCGCGTTGTAGATCCAGTTCGCCGTCACCATCCCGACCAGCGCGCCGGCTGTCACGTCGCTTGGGTGGTGCCGACCGGCCTCGACGCGATTGGTTGCAATGAACGCCGCGGGAAGCATGGCCAACCAGCCAAGTTTGGACGGCCAGGCCTCACTCGAATCGTCGACTGCCCGCGCCAACACAGTCGCGCCCACGAAGGCCAGCGTCGCGTGGCTCGACGGAAACGACTTCCTTGACCCGTCGGGTGGTGCGTGCGGTCGATCACGCCGAGTGGCGACCTTGAGTCCTGCGGTGATCGTCTCGCCCACCACGAGCGACTCGGCGAACACTTCGAGCAACTCGCCGCGGTCCCCAGACACCCACTGGGAGACGCCATAGCCAACCGAGGTCACCGCCAGCATCGCAGCCACGCGGTCGCCGGCGCGCGCGTCACTGCCGGTGAACGTCCGTGCACGCTCAGCCTCGCGACCGACTCGGCCATCCACGGACCGGAGCGCGACGGAGGCTGCCAGGAGCCCGAACTCCGGCCATAGTTGTGTCGGTTCGGCCACCATCTCCTGGAGACCCGCAGTCCAGACCTCGACGCTCGCGTGTCGCGACAGCCGATCGCCATCAGAATACGCAACGCAGGAAGCCTGCGCCAACACCACGAGACAGGCGACGAGGACTCGGGCTTCGAAGAGTCTACTGACGGCCGACCTGTAACGAACGCGTGCGATCTCGAGAGGGTAGCGAACGGGCCTCCGGTCGCGCCCAGAAACCTCAGGTTCTGGATGTGCGGGTATACTCGCCCGGATGCGACGTGCCTTGCTTGTCCTCGGAGCGTGCCTTCTTGCTATCGCATGGGCCGTTCCTTGGCCAAAGCACGCCGATCCAGACACAGAACTCCTCCCGGCGATCGCCCCGCCTGAGCCACAGCGCGAACCGAAACCGCGTCCGAGGCTGCCGACGGAACGTTACCCAACGCCGGATGCCTCGCTCGCGCGCGGACGGTCCAAAGACAAGCGTACGCTCGCCCGGCCAAAGCCAGCGAGTGTTCTCGTCCGCGTCGTCGACGACCTGGGCAACCCAGTCCCGGGGATCTCGATCGCCGTGCTGCCGGCCGCCGCATTGCCTGCCACTGCGCTGCAGGTAGGCCTACCCACTCTCAATCACGCCCGGCTCGTGGACGCGATCCTCAAGAACCCCACGGAGTTCCGTCGCAAGATGCGCATCCTACAGCGCCTGTCGAAGCCGATGCGCAAACACCAGCGCCTCGGGGGACTCAACAGGCTCCGTAAGCAGATCGCCGGCCAAGGCATCGACATCGATGCCTTGGAGCGCGAGATGCGCGCCGTTCAGGCCGCCGTTCGACAGAGAGCGACTCTGGGATACCCGGTGAGCGCCGTGGGAACGACACGAAGCGACGGCACCGTCGTACTGCGACCGATTGCCCCGGGCGCTGCCTTTGTGCGCACCACCGCCAACTCCCGACAGATCGATTGGGCTCTGCCCAAGGGTGAGCGCCGGATCGCGCTCAGTTCCGGTCAACAGGCGCTCGTGCAGATTGTGGCGCCGCGCAAGGCCAGACTTCGCGTCCATCTCTCGCGCGCGGCCTCAGACCTGGTCCGCCTCTGGGCCTTCCGCTTGGAGAAGCGCTCCGATGAGCCCGAGTTCGTGCACCGGCTGAGGTCGCGAGCATCGCCCGATTGGCGAATCGCTCCCGGCAACTACCGGATCGAATGCGTGCTTGGCGCCGGCATGGCATTCGTTGCGCGTGCACAAACCGTTCATCTCGCCGCGGGTCGCACGAGCGACCTCGAGATCAAGCTTGAAAAAGCGCACAGCGTGCTCGAAGGAGTCCTGACTCGGATGCGCGATGGCCAGCCGCTGCGCCGTGTCGTACTCCGCGTGACGCCAACGGGCTACTGTGTCCGCGCCGCCCGAACCGACCGGAGCGGTCGTTTCGTCGTCCAGGGTTTGCCCAACGTTCCGCTCCGGATCGAAGCCGTCACGAGCGCGAACGACATAGTCCGAATCACCACACTCCCAGGTCCGACGCGCGGTGCCGTGCTGCGGATCACTGAGCGCTAGGAGAACACCGTTCGTATACCATCAAGGGTGTGCAAGTCCAGCCCAAACTGGCCCATGCTTCCCCCTCTGTGCTCACGGCTTAGGACCACCCGCTTGACAGGTTTACTGCCGGTCGGCTAACACGTCCCGAAAGGAGAAGCACCATGGAGATCAGCAAACTCAGCGGCGACAGCGGCGAGATGGACGACTTCGAATGGCCGGCCGACATCGTAGCTGCGGCGAAGTGCCGCAAGCCACCGCGAGTGGGACGCATGGTGTCGGCCCTGACGATCTCCTTACTGGTGACCGCCCTTGTGTGGCAAAACCAAACACTGGCTGCGACACGAGCGCACCGCAAGACTGGCTCGCTGTGGTCCCTGCGCTATGACCTCGTTTCGGAATCACTCGAAGCCAAACCAGGGCGGCTCACCGCAGCGCTTCGCCGACTTGCCGACGCGTGCCGCATCCGCGCTGACACCGAAGCCGACATGGTGATGTTTTGCTTGGTGAGCGCGGCGCGGCGCGCCGGAACGATCGATGATCTTCGGGATCAGGTCGCGACGCTCCCGAAAGAGGCTTTCCCAACGACGCTCCGCTTGCTCGGCGGGGAATGAGAAGAGCTACTGAATGCGCATCGCCAGACCGTTGGAAGTCGTCAAACTCGCGGGGTTTGCACCGCGGTCAACGACAACCCATTGGCTGTAGAGAACGCTGCCGAAGAGCGGCGGCAACAGCGGGATCGAAAGACTCTGCCGCGCACAGCCGATGCTGTTGGTTGGTGCCACCAATACCGGGAAAGCGATGTTCGTCAGCAAGAAGCAGCCGGTCGCGCCAAGGCCGTCCAAACTAAGGGGGAGGGAAGCGGCACCGATCTTTTCGCGGCTCGTGCCCAAGAGCATCACAGCAGCACTGTTGCTCGCGCCGCCAGTCAGAACGACCTCGACCGACGATCCGAGACACGGATAGTTGCGAAACAAACCATTGGCGCCAATGTGCGGCGTCTCCCGGTTCGAACCGGGGCAACCGCCGCCAAACGTGTGCGGTCGCATGACCGGTCGCACCTGGCCGCGAACCTCGCCGCCTGGGTTGGCGCGCGAATGCACGTTGACGTAGTAGAGTCCAGCCTTCAGATCAGCAAGCTGAGCCGGCGTGAGCTTGGGCGTCGTGCCCTTCCAAACGATCGGCCCGCCGGTCAGCGGAAAGATGACGGGCCCGTTCTTACCAACGGCGGCCTTGTGAATGTGCGCAGCCGTGCCCCGAACACCGACCGACGTCACGGTATAGGCAATTCGATTGTCAGACGTCAACTCGATGCAGCCGTGTGCATGCGCGCGAGTCCGAACCGGCGGAACCTCGTTGGCACCGGTCATCATCGCGTTGTTGAGTGCCGGCGCGGCCTGAACCAGGATCTGCCCGCGGATCTCGCCACCGGGGAAGCGGCGCGTGTGGACATTGAAGTACATGCCGCCAGCACGAATGTTTCGGACCTGCGCCGGGGACAGCCGCGGCGTGACCCCGCAGAGCATTCCACCAGCGAACTTCGTTGGGAACATCACGGGACCGGACCGTCCAGGAGGTGCGCGGTGCATGTGGGCAGCCGCGATGTTGGACAGACCCTTCGTCCTTACCATGTAGACAACGACATGGTCCGGCATGTGCAGAAACGCGGCTCCCGTGCCGGTCGCCGTTGAGCGATTCGGCGGTACCTCTTGGCGGCCGTCGAGCTGCGCGACGAGCCGCATGACGTGCGGCATCATGACCTGCCCGCGGATCTCACCGGGGCGATGCGCGGCGGTGTGCACATTCAAGTAGGTGCCGGAGTTCCGCAACGCCGAGACCTGAGCCGTGCTCAGCGTGCCGCTGCCGGTCCAGCGAGTCGGCCCGCCGGTCAGCGGAACGATCACGCGGCCGTTCTGTCCCGCGTTCGCGAGATGCAGGTGCGCAGCGGCTCCGCGCAACCCATGCGCCTCGACAAAAATCGAGACCTTGTTACCGGTCAAGCCAACGACACCCCAGCCGCCAGCCGTGGTTGAGACGGGCGGCACCTCTTGGTCACCCGTAAGCCGTGCGGAAAAATACGTCGTGCTTTGCGCCGACAGGCCGGCGCCAAGTAGAGAAAAGACGAGAGCAAAGGATGGCAACCGAAGTCGCATATGTGGGACCTCCTGAGGTCGATGGGACGAGGAGAAAGGGAAGGGAAGTGACAGTTCTACGATAGAGCCAAGCATCCGTCGTCGAGGTTCGGCACCACTGAGATTCGCCCCGGGCAATTCGCGGCACGTTGTTCTGACCGCACCACTACCGCGCAGGTAGCTCCAACCGCAGCGTCCGGCCAATCCGAACGGTCACGTCGGCCGCGAGCCCGGCCCGCGCCGCAAACTGGGGCCATTCGGCAACGACCTCGCGGACATCGTCCAGGATCTGCACCGCTCGGTTCCGGGCCAAGCTCGCCGCGCGGCCACACTGAACGAAGTCTGCCCTAGTGAACGCATCACGCTTGCCGTTCAGGGTCATTTGATGCTTCGACGTCCAGGATCCATCCGGGTTGTAGCTGTAGATCACGTCGAAGGCCGGAGACAGCGACCATCGACCGCTGCGATCCATGAGGAAAGCGATGTTCTTGACGTGGTCATCCTGATTCCGTGCGACGATCTGAAACGCCATTCGCCGGAACTGCTGCTCCACTGCCTCGATTGGTAGCCCAAGGCTCCGGATCGTTTGCAAGACCTGTTCATAGGAGTAGGCGCCGGCCATGTTGAAGTCGTAGTGGGCCATGGCGCCAAGAGACTGCATATGGATCTTCTGGCCGGAATCCGTGCGATCAAAGCGCTTGGTCATGAAGTGTCGCCGGCCGTTCTCCTCGAGCAAACGACATTCGGTCATCTCAATGCCCGCGGCCTTCGCCATGAGCGAGTAGGCATATTCGATCGCCCCATAACCCTCTGGAGCGGCAAGCTCCTTGTCACGGTTGCCGCGCACACCGTCGAACTTGAGCAGCCAGTGCTCGAATCCGCTGCCAGCCTCGATTTGCCCCGAACGAACCTCGTTGGTGGTTGGATTCCATGCAAGGACGGCTTTGGCACGCGCGCCGCCGGCCGAGGTTCCCACACGAAGAATCTCGGCAAGCAGTGCGTCCTCGTGCGCCAAGGATGCTTGCAGCGTCTCCCGTTCGGACAAGACCGCGGACGCGAGCTCGACGAGTGCGTCGATCTCGAGCCGCGTGCCCGGGCTCGGCGCAGGCCCCCGTGCCGGCTCAAACTCGAGCGCCCCCATGCCGCGCGTTCCGGTGTAGCAGAGGCGCTCCACGGCATTCATGCTCTCGGGCCGACGACCCTGACGCGCCAGCCAGGCGTCGATGAGGCGATTACCAAACTTGTCGGGGAGCGAGTCGGCGAGCAGCCCTGGGAGGCCATGGAAGCTCTGCAACGCGAGCTCGGGGAAATAGTAGACGCGATTCGAGAGCGGCATCACCAGAGGCGCGACCTCGATCGAACTGGTCACGAATCGGGGGTCATACTGAAACGTCGCGTAATCCGCACCCGCCTCGAGCGCGGCGGCGCCGATGCGCCGGCCCCATAGGCGAACCTCGGCAAGCGTGGTCATTCGCGCTCGTCCTCCGGGCGCTCGTCACCCCACGTCCACTCCGGCGGGGAACCTGCGCCCTCATCCGCCGGACCCCGGGAGGCGCGGCGACGCTTCTTGCCGTGCAACCGGAGCAGTTCCATGGGACTCGGCCTCAGTGCGGGGACCAAGAGATCGAGGCTCGATGCCAGCCCTAGCGCACGGAGAATCCGTAAGAAGTTGGACAGCTGGATCGACTGCCCGTTCTCAAGGCGCTCGACCGTGCGCTTGGAAACGCCCGCTTCGCGGGCTAGGCGCGCCTGGCTGAGGTTTTGGTCGAGACGATGCCGGGCTAGGCGCGAGCCGAGATCGGCGAGCAGGGCTTGGTCGGTAGGGGGCACGGGTTTCGAAGTGTACGTGGACCAGACTTTCTATCGTCAAGTATGGCGAATCACAGGAAAACGCAACGGTATCTCGTCAAAAATAACGATTTGGAAGGATCGTGACTCTACAATATAACTCGGCAGTTTTGTCGATATCTTCTATTCACAGAGGTCAACTCGCCGAACTTGACGCATTGCATACGGAACCCTGCTTCGCCGCGACGCCCGACGCTCCACGACCGGGATCTCGTTCATCCGGAGATCACGGATGATGCACGCGCTCACGCGGGCTAGCCTGGAACGGCAATGGACGAACACGCCCTACGCGAGCTTCTAGAGGACGTCCGGGCCGGCGCGCGCGACGTGGACGACGCGCTGCAGCGCCTCCGCACGCAGCCTCTTCGCACGCACCCGGGGGGCAATCTTGGTTTCGCCGAAGTCGACCATGACCGCGCCCGGCGCTGCGGGTTTCCGGAAGTGGTCTACTGCGCGCACAAAACGCCGAACGACGCCACGGCGATCGCCCAGGAGATTCTCGAGACGAGCGACCGGCTGCTCATGACGCGGGTGACGGCCGAGCTAGCCGAGCAAGTGTGCCGGGACATCCCGGATGCGGTCCACGAGGAACGGGCGCGCTGCATCGTCGTTCGTCGCGGCGCTCCAGTCTCGGGCACGGGTCTCGTTGCGATCGTCGCCGCCGGGACGAGCGACCTGCCCGTAGCCGAGGAGGCGCGCGTCACCGCAGAAATTCTGGGCGCCCGCGTCGAGTGCCACGCCGACATCGGTGTGGCGGGCATCCACAGGGTGCTCGGCCGCATCGACCAAATCCGCGCCGCGAACGCCATCGTTGTCGTGGCAGGGATGGAAGGCGCGCTCCCATCGGTCATCGGTGGCATGGTGGAACGTCCGGTCATCGCCGTTCCGACCTCGGTGGGATACGGCGCCGCATTCGGCGGTCTGGCTGCGTTACTCGGCATGCTCAACAGCTGCGCCAGCGGCGTCTCAGTCGTCAATATTGACAATGGGTTCGGCGCCGGTTATCTGGCTGCACTGATCAACCGACCACCGCGCACCAAGGAGCCCGCTTGACGCTTACCCGCCCGCCTGCCCGACTCGCCCTCGAGGACGGCACGATCCTGCACGGGCGCTCGTTCGGCGCCGCGGGCACCGCGACCGGCGAGATCGTGTTCAACACGTCGATGACGGGCTACCAAGAGATCCTGACCGACCCATCGTATCGGGGCCAGGTCGTGTTGTTGACGTATCCGCACATCGGCAACTACGGTATCTGTGCGGAAGACGACGAGTCCGCTCGCCCCTGGGTCGAAGGCCTGGTCGTGCGCGAGGCGAGCCGCACAACGAGCAACTTCCGGGCTGGACGAGACCTGTCATCCTGGCTACGCGATCTCGGCATCGTAGCCATCGAGGGCGTCGATACGCGCTCGCTGACGCGTCGTATCCGAGCCAGCGGCGAGATGCGCGTGCTGCTGAGCACCGACGACGCGAGCGACGAACAGTTGATCGAAGACGTTCGCGCCAGCAGATCGCTCGAGGGTCGCGACTTGATCCGCGATGTGACGCGCGCGGAGGCCACCGACTGGTCGCGCGCCTTCGAGTCGGACTTCAGCCCCCACGACCGGCTGCCGATGCACGACGACCGCCCGATCCGCATCGCCGCGATCGACTGCGGGATCAAGCGCAACATCCTTCGATCGCTGGCCCAGTGCGGATTCGCGGTCCGAGTTCTACCGGCCAATACCACAGCCGAGGACATCCTCGCCGGCTCTCCTCGAGCGCTATTCCTGTCGAACGGCCCTGGTGACCCCTCCGCCGCGCCGTACCTCGTCGAGACGGTGCGTCGCCTGGTCGTCGACGAGCGCCTTCCGACGTTCGGGATCTGCATGGGTCACCAGATCTTGGCGCAAGTGTTCGGCGGCAAGACCTACAAGATGCCATTCGGACACCACGGCGCGAACCACCCAGTACAGGAACTCGCAACGGGCAGGATCGACATCACCGCCCAGAACCATTCGTTCGCAGTCGACGACGACTCGTTGCCCGAGGGAGTCGAAGTGACCCATCGCAACCTCAACGACGGCACCGTCGAAGGGATCCGCCACAAAGAACTCGCCGCCTGGTCGGTACAGTACCATCCCGAGGCCTCGCCGGGCCCGCATGATTCCCTCGGTCTGTTCGCACGGTTCCGCGACACGCTGCTGGCGGCGGCTCCGGACTGACAAGCGCCAGGGCAGCGGCATCCCTTCAGTCACATCGACCTCTCGCCCGATGAAGTAGGAGCGCGCGACTCGCGCGCCGCCAGGGAAGGGAGAACCCCGGGAAAACAGCCAAAAAAAGAAAGCCATGCCCCCAAGGGGGCATGGCCTTCGTCTCTGTGAGATAGGGCCGCCTCACCCATGCTTGAGACGACCCAAATGCCGGAGGCACCCACCCTCCGGACTTTGCGAAGTCTGCAGACTTCTATAAAGCCAACATCGACGCCGAAGCGGTGGTGTTGGCCCACCCAAGTTCATTTTGAGGAGTCGCTCGCTGATCCTCGCGAACGAAGACCAGCGCCCATGAACTAACTCCATTATAGCGCACCGCGGGCACCTCGCAAGGCTCGGCCAGCGGTGTGACAAGAATTCCCAAAAAAATACGACCGAAATTGCGCTGCGCGACGCTTGTGGTTCGGCTCAAAGCAACGAACCGGGGTCCACGTCGATGACGACGCGCAACCGCCGATTGGCGGCCCCCTCGACATCCCGGAGCGCCGCTCGGACATCGTCCCAAGCCTTGACAGACGCACACTTTAGGATCGCATGGAAGCGGAAGCGGTCCTTGATACGGGCAACCGGCGCCGGCGCGGGTCCCAGGCACGCGACCGGCAGATGCTTCAGTTCGGAACGAAGCCGACGCACGATGTCGCGAGTGCGTTGCTCCGCGGCTCGCGCGGTGCTCGCCTCGACTACGATGCGAACCAGCCGAGCGTAAGGTGGATAGCGAAGCCTCGCGCGGGCCTCGAGTTCGCCCGCCACGAAGCCCTCGTAGTCGAGCGCGAGCGCGCGCGTGATCGACTCCGCCTGTGGGCAGAGCGTTTGCACGGCCACGAGCCCCGCGCGTTCGCCACGCCCGGCACGACCCGCGACCTGCGCCAGGACTTGAAACGTGCGCTCGCTGGCACGG
>CAYSWE010000131.1:0-10539 GCA_964434515.1 uncultured Phycisphaerales bacterium
CGCCGGCATGCCCGAAACCTATCCGTTTGGTCTGTGACGACGGTTTCGACCGCGCCACTACACGTCGATCTCGTCGGCGTCCTCGGCGCGTTCCATGATGAAGCGGAACCGTGCCGCGGGGTCTTTGCCCATGAGTTCGTTCATGATGCGGTCGGTTTGTAGACCGTCGACGACTTCGACGCGCAAGAGCTTGCGGGTGTCGGGGTTGAGCGTCGTTTCCCAAAGGACCTTGGGCATCATCTCGCCGAGCCCCTTGAAGCGTGTGACCTGGGGTTGGCTGCGGCCCTTCGCGTGCTTGGTTTCGATGCGCTCGCGATCAGGTTCGTCGGCGGCCCAGTAGGTCTCCTTGCCGATGTCCACGCGATAGAGCGGCGGCACGGCAATGTAGAGCCGGCCGGCGTGGATGAGCTGCGGCAGGTGGCGATAGAAGAACGTGAGTAGCAAGGTCGTGATGTGGTGGCCGTCGGAGTCGGCATCCGCCAGCAGGATGATGCGCTGGTAGCGTAGCTTGCTGAGGTCGAACGCTGGGCCGATGCCGCATCCGAGCGCGGTGACCAGGTCCGAGAGTTCCTTGTTGTCGAGCACTCGCTTGAGGCCAGCGCCCTCGGTATTGAGCACTTTGCCGCGCAGCGGCAGGATTGCCTGATGCGTGCGGTTGCGGCCCTGCTTGGCGCTGCCACCGGCCGAGTCGCCCTCGACGATGAAGAGCTCCGAATGCTCGCGAGACTTGCCGGAGCAGTCACTCAGCTTGCCGGGCAGGGTCAGTCGATTGGTCGCACTCTTGCGCGAAATCGAGGCGGACGCTGCGCGGCTGGCGGCCCGAGCTCGGCTCGCGGCGATGATGCGCGCGACGATCTGCTCGGCGATCGTGCGATTGGTGTTGAGCCACTGCTCGAGCGCGGGACGGAGCGCGCCATCGACGCCGGACTGGATTTCCGGGTTGTTGAGTCGTTCTTTGGTTTGTCCTTGGAACTGCGGGTCGGCGAGGAACACCGACAGGACGACGATGATTCCTTCGCGGATGTCCTCGTGGCTGATCTTGACGCCGCGCGGAGTCAGGCTGTGCGTTTCGATGAAGTTGCGCACGGCCTTGGAGAGGCCCGAGCGCAGGCCGTTTTCGTGGCTGCCGCCGGCACTCGTGGGTATCCCATTGACATAGGAGCGCACGTGCTCGTCGGTCGAGTCGGTCCATTGTAGGACCAACTCGATGCGCTCGGCGTCGTCCTTCTCCAGGTGGAATGCCTTCTCGTGGATCGGCGTTGCCTTGCGTTCTCCGAGCACGTGCCCCAGGTAGTCGACGATGCCGTTCTCGTGACGAAAGACCTCGCGCTTGCCCGCGACTTCATCGACGAACACCACCTTGAGACCACGGTGCAAGAAGCTCACGGTTTCGAGCCGCGCCCTCAGCGTGTCGGCGTTGAACTCGGTGCGTGGAAAGATCTTGGGGTCGGGCGTGAAGGTGATCGTCGTGCCGCTGCCGCGCGTCACCTTGCTCTTCGCCTTGAGTAGCTTGGTCGTCCTACGTCCCTGCTCGAACTCCATGCGAAACTGCCCGCCGTCGCGCCGCACGACCGCGACGAGCTTCTTGGACAGGGCGTTGACCACGGATGCGCCGACGCCGTGCAGTCCGCCGGATGTCTTGTAGTTTCCTTTACCGTCGTTTTGGAACTTGCCGCCCGCATGCAACTCGGTCAGCACGAGCTCGAGGCCGCTCTTGCCGGTCTTCTTGTTCTTGTCGACCGGGATGCCGCGACCATTGTCGGTGACCGAGAGCGTCTTGCCGTCTGTGTGCAGCGTCACCGTGATCTCGGTGGCAAAGCCGTTCATTGCTTCGTCGACCGAGTTGTCGATGACTTCCCACGCCAAGTGATGCAGACCAGCGCTGTTGACGCCGCCGATGTACATCCCGGGACGTTTGCGAACTGCTTCGAGTCCCTGCAGGACCGTGAGTTGGTCGGCGTTGTAAGTCATAGCGTGGGTGCGGTGACGGGGTCGGGCACGATGCGCTTGATGCGACCGTTCTTTTGGATCTCCACGCCGCGCCCGCCCCGGGCCGTGACGCGGTACTTTACCGTAGAGACCGTCTTCTTGGCGCCGCGGTTGGTTTCGAGGTTGAGCAGATCGCGATCCCCGAGGCTGGCTTTGAAGCCGAGCAGCCGATCGTCGCTGGCAAGTTTGACGAGTAGCACGCCCTTTCCGGCGCCGCCCAGGTAGTTGATGCCGTCGGCGGCGCAGACCATGGCGCGGCAGCGCTGGCTGATCGCCAGGACTGTCTCGCTGCCGTGGACCGCCGCCACGCCGACAACGCCTTGTCCCGCGGCCGGGCGCGCGAACTTGCGGCCTGCTCGCGTCGACGGG
The DNA here is from genome assembly GCA_964434515.1 of uncultured Phycisphaerales bacterium. GTDB lineage: Bacteria > Planctomycetota > UBA1135 > UBA1135 > CAYSWE01. Next base: position 2,359 of record CAYSWE010000131.1, read on the forward strand.
TCGGTGAATCTCTCCAGGCCGAAGCGTAGCGCATACCCATCGCTGGTCGCTGCGAGGCCGTGCAGCAGCGGGCACTCATCTGGCTTTTTGGGGTTCTCCGCGATCGATCCGTCGAGGGCGCGCTCATCGAAGCTGATGACTGCGACGATCGTTTCGCCGTCCTTGAGCTTGAACAGCTTCTGGATCGGTTCGCCGTGGCCGGTCGATGCGGGAAGGTCGATGAAGCGCGCGGTGTAGCACGTGCCGGCGCTCGAGAAGAAGCCGACCGTCGCACGCGTCGACCCGGCGACGCAGGCGAGGACGCGGTCCCCCTCGCGGATGCGCGACTTGGCGGGCTCCTTGATCTCCTTCTGGCGCTTGACCCAACCGTCGGCCGTGATGAGGGCGTGGCAGTCCTCGGCTACGATGAAGTCCTCTTCGGAATACTCGACGGTCTCTTCGGGCACTTCGATCCGCGTGCGCCGCTTGGCTTCCTTGGTCTTGCCGAGCTCGTCGAGGACGCGCTCGAGTTCTTCCCGCACGATGCGCCAGCGGCCGGAGTTCTCCGTGTCGGTATCGTCGTCGCCGAGCAGGACGCGAATCTGCTTGGCACGCTTTCGCTTGGTCTTGAGTTCGTCGGTGACCAGGTTGATCTCGAGACGAGCCAGGCGATACAGCTTGAGTTCGAGGATCGCTTCCGTCTGCTCTTCGTCGAGCTGCTTGAAGCGACGCAGGATCTTCTTGGCCGCGTCGGCCTTGCCATCCGAGCGGCGGATGATCTTGATGATCTCATCGAGGGCGTCGAAGATCAGCGCGAAGCCTTCGAGCAAGTGGATGCGCTTCTCGAGGCCGCCGAGTTCGTTCTGCAGCCGGCGCGTCACGACGCTCAGCCGGAAGTGCAGAAAATGCCACAGGATCTCTTTGAGGCCGAGTCGCGCCGGTGCGCAGACCTCGGGATTCTCCGTTGGCACCAAGCAGGTCAAGTTGTAGCTGAAGTTGACCTGCAGGTTCGTGTGCTTGTAGAGATACGCGAGGACCTTCTGCTCGTCCGCGTCCGCCTTCATCACGAGTTCGATGCGCAGGTCCTCGGTTGAGAGATCGCGTACGTCCACGAGCAACGCCATCTTGCGATCCAGCACGATCTGCGCGATCTGCTCGACCAGCGTCGACTTGTTGACTCCGTATGGGATGCTGGTCACCACCAGAGTCTTGGTGCCGCGCGTCTTGAGCTTGCGGTCGAGTTCCGTCACGGCGCGCAGCTTGATGCTGCCGTGACCGGTCTTGTAGATTTCGCGGAGCTGCTCGCGTGTCGCGATCAGGTGGCCGCCGGTCGGGAAGTCGGGCCCCTGGATCGCGTCCTTGGCGACCAGGCGATACTCCTGGATTTCCGGCTCGAGCAGCAGCTTCAAGCAGGCCCGGACCACCTCGCCCAGATTGTGTGGCGGAATGTTGGTGGCCATGCCGACCGCGATACCTGTGCTGCCGTTGACCAGCAAGTGCGGGTAGCGAGCTGGCAGGACGATCGGCTCGGTCCCGGTCGCGTCGTAGTTGGGCCGGAACGGCACCGTGCCGTTCTTGATGTCGTCGAGTAGCGGCAACGCCGCCGGCGCCAGCCTGCACTCCGTATAGCGGTAGGCCGCGGCCGAGTCGCCGTCGACGGAACCGAAGTTGCCGTGTCCGTCCACCAGGCGGTGGCGCATGACCCACGGCTGCGCGAGGCGCACCAGCGCGTCGTAGAGGGCCTCGCCGGAGTGTGGGTGAAAGTCTCGCAGGGCCGAACCCACGACGCCGGCGCACTTGCGAGGCTTGGCGTCCGGCAACATGCGTTCGCGCAGCATCGTATAGAGAATGCGCCGCTGCACGGGCTTCAGCCCATCGCGAACGTCCGGCAGCGCGCGGCTCGTGATGACCGAAAGCGAGTAGTTGAGATAGCGCGCCTGCGCCGCCTCGTGCAGCGCCACGACCGATTCGCCATCTTCGCCGCTGCCGCCGTTGGCTACGGTCGTACCGCCGCCCGCATCGCCCGCGTTGCCGTTGGGCAGCGAATCGAAGAGTGAAGCTGATTGTTTCTTGGTTCGGCGTCGTGCCAAGTCGATGGCGCTCCGTGTGTAGCGGGCTGGACCGACACAGTCGACAGCGCGCGGGCCGATGCGGGCAGGAAGGCGGCGAACGATAGAGGCGCGAGCAACGGCTTACAAGTCGACGGGGCGCTCACGATGCGGTCGGTCGTTCGAACGCCGTCAACCGTAGCTTCTCTTCCGCGTCGAACTCCGGGAAGTCCTCGCCGCTTGCGCCGCGCCAGCGGACCTCGAGCTGGCAGCGCGAGTTGGCCAGGACCTCGGCTTCGTACGCCTCCCGCGTGCATTCGTAGCGGTGGAAAAAGCACAGCAGCCAGCCGCCCGGCGCGAGCAACGCAGTCGTCAGCTTGGTGAGCTTGGGGTAGTCCTGCCAGCGTGGACGACGGCCTTTCGATCGCGTGAGTTGCGGCGGTGGATCGAGGATGATCCCGTCGAACGTCTTGCCAGCACGCACCGCGCGCGGGAGGTGATCGTAGAGATCGCCCTGGAGAAGATCGCGGTCGTCGATAGGCAAGCCATTGAGCTCGTGGTTTGCGCGCGCGCCGGCCAGCGCGGTCGCACTGTGATCGACATGTGTCACGGACCTTGCCCCTCCGGCGGCGGCAGCGACACCGAGGCTCCCGGTGTAGGCAAACAGGTTGAGCACGCGTCGTCCGCGACAGTTGTCGAGCAGCCAGCCGCGAGCCGGTCGCGTGTCGAGAAACAGGCCAGGGTTGGCAGCGGCCGTCAGATCAACGAGGAAGCGCAGGCCGTTGTCGCGCACTTCGATTGCGGCGCCGGGCAGGTCTCCCGCGAGCGGCGTGATGCTCAGCGGTTGGGGATTGTAGTTTCGGCGGCGATGCGTGCGCACGACGATGCGCGCGAAGCGATGGCACGCTTCGATGCCGCTGCGAATCGCGGGGAGGTGGTGCGCCAGGTCCCGCTTCAAGCTGACCAGGCACGAATCACCGAGGCGGTCGATGTTGAGCCCCTTGAGGCCGTCGTGATGCCCGTGAAAGACTCGATAGGCGTTTTGCGGCGAGTCGCTCCGGTCGGCCGCGTCGTGGAGCGCTGCGCGCGCCCGCCAAGCCGCAACGATCGACATCTCGAGCGAACCTCGCTGGCCGACGTCGCGCGGCGCGCTGTCTAACGGATCCAGACGCGGCCGACCTGAGTCGTGACGATGCCTAGGTTGTTCGCGCTCGGATCGAGCACCGCCCACTGCACGTCGAGCGACACGCCGGCCGTTCCGGCCGGGATCGGTAGCGGCTGCTGGATGCGGTTCCGAGCGGCGATACCGCCGAGCGCCAAGACGGACGCGACTCCCAACTCGCACTTGGTTGGAGCTAGCCGGATCGGGTTTGGCAGCCCGCCGCCTGCACCGACCAGCAGGATGCCGATGCTGCCGGTCTTGACGATGACGTTCAGCGCGTACTTGTTGTTGCCGGCGTTTGGTGTGCTGGTCGCCGTGTTGACCGGCGCTGGCCGGAGCGTGCTTGCGCACTCAAAGCCGCGGCGCACGAGGCCCGGGGTTCGGCGCGCAGCGGCTCCGGTCAGTGGATGCGACACCGAGCCGTAGAACGTCGTTGGCTTCTTCCAAGCTTGGACCGTCACGGCGTGGTACTGCCGGTCACGGAACGTCTTGCCCAAACCGAGCACGACGACCGTCTCGGTGTTTGGATCGATCGCGCCGAACGTCGCTCCTGACAGCGATTGGAACGGCAGGATTACGTCGTGCAGCTTGGCGTGGGTCGTGAGGTCGAACTGCCGCAGCTTCGGTGCGGCGAAGTTGCCCTTGTCGACCACGAGGAGGCGATGGTTCGAGTCCACTGCGAGCCCACGAATGTTGGTTGGGAACTGGTCCACGGAGAAGAGACGGACGTGCTTCGTGATGTCCTGAAGATCGAAGCGCCAGACGGAGCCGCCGCCGGTTCGCCAGCCATTGTTGTTCGAGATGTTCGTGTAGAGGTAGCGCCCATCGGAGGCGATGGCTGGGAAGTTGTTGGTCGACCGGAAGAACGTCAGCAGTGTTGTCGTTTTTCCGCCAGCAGCCGGGATCGTCGCGACCCGGGTTTCGCTACCAAACACGAGTCGATCGCCCACCAACTGGAGCGCCCTGATGACGATGTCGGCGGTGAGTGGTTGGGAGTTGAGCTTGGTCGTCCGCAGAACACGCCCGCCCGCGACAAGGATGCGGTAGAGGTTGGCCGGACCGGCGACGTTCTTGATCTTGCCGTTGGTGCCGACGAACCAGGCCGAGGTGTTGGATGGATCGGCGACGATGCTGGTGGCCCCACGCAGCGTGGCTGGTAGGGACTTGAGTGGCGTCGATGTGTGCTTGGTGGCGTCGACGAGGAAGATCCCGCCGCCGAGACCCGTGGTTGCGTTCGGGGAACCGACGACCAGGAAGTCGGTTTGGGCGCTCTGCGCCGGCAGGATGGGCGCACTGCCGAGGATGGCGGATCCAGCGAGGAGGATCGAGATGGGGAGGGTGCGACGGATCATTTGTGGAGTCTCTCGAGTCAGGCGGGCGGAACGACTAGGAATACGCTCCAGGCGGCCGGCGCACACGTTATATCCCACGCGCAACTTCCGAACGCCTATCGGCGGCGCGTGTAATACCACAGCGATGCGAATCCGAGGCCGATCCAGCAGAACTCGCGGCAGCGGCGGAGCACGGCGTAGGTTACGCCGAGTTCGGGGCTCAGGCCGGTCGTAACGAAGAGCCAGGTGATCGCGCCTTCCTGGGCGCCGTAGGAGCCTGGGACAAAAAAGCTGAGGCCCTTGGCCACCGCTACACCGGATTCGAGGACGATCGCGAGGACCACGGGGTCCGGCGCAGGCGTCAGCAACGCGAGGAACAGGTAGATCTCGACCGTGCCGGCGAGCCATCCGCCGGCCGCCCAGAGCACGGCGATGACGAACCGTCCGCGCTGGTGGTGGTAGTAGTGATGGACGGCCTGGTCGATGGCGTCGGCGCGCGGCAGCGTGCGTTCCCACATCGCGCGGCGTCCCAGTCGTAGAGTTTGGAGTAGACGCGCGCCGCGGCCGACGAGCCTGCGTCGTTGGAGCACGATCCCGAGCGCTACGACTGCCGCACCCGCGGCGGTCACGGTCACGAGCATGGTCACGATGGGCGAGGCACCGCCGAAGCGGAACGCGGCGAAGACGAGACCGATCAGCAGGAACACGACCTCGCCGCAGATGAACGCGGTTTTTCCGATCAGCGCCGAAGCATAGGCCGCAGCGGGTGATGCGCCGTGGCGGGCGGCGAGCATGCCCTTGACCGGTTCGCCAGCGACGTAGGCCGAGGCCAGCGCGTTGTTGATCGCTTCGCCGCCGAGCCGAATCCAAAACAGATGCCAGAGCGTTGGGCGGTGCGAGTCCGACAGTTGTGGAAACGATTCGGCCCAGGAGATCGTGCTCATCGTGATGGCGATACCGATCAGCGGCACGACGAGGATCAGCGTTGGCGGCAACTCGGCAAGCTGTGTTCGAAGCGCCGGTAGGTCGAACTGGCGCACGAAGTAGGTGAGTCCGAGGATCCCGACAACGACGGCGGACCAGGTCCAGAAGCGCTTCAACTGCGAGTCCTCGGTGTGACGGCCAGGAGCGCGGGCAACACGATGAGCGTGCAGGCAAGGACGGCGATGATCCCCAGGGTCAGCAGGACCCCCATGCTTGCCGTGCCGCGGTGGGGTGATAGCGCGAGCGCACCGAAGCTGCAGATCGTCGTCAGCGTCGAGAACAGCACGCCGCGTGCCGAGCTCGTGTGCAGCGGATTGACGGGGCCGCTACTCTGGGCGCGCAGCACGATGTGGATCGCGCTGTCGACGCCGACACCGAGTAGCAACGGCAGCGCGATCACGTTGGCGAAGTTGAACGGGCTGTGAGCGAGCACGAGGGCCGCCGCCGTCACGAGGCTTGCAAGGACGAGCGGCGCGAATACCAGCAGAGTCGCGCGAACCCGGCGCAGCGCCGCGAGGAGGACGATCAAGGCCGCCAGCATCGCGAACAGCATGGCCTGCTGGAACGCGCCGACGATGACGCGCGCCGATTCGACCATGTGCACCGGCGTGCCGGTTGCGTGCGGTGCGATTCGATGCACGGCGGTGACGAACCGGCGCAGCGGCGGTAGGTCTTCGCCGAGTCGCTCGGCCGGGAATGCCTCGACGCGGTAGCTGCCGTGGATGCCGATCCAGCTCGTTCGTAGTGACTTCGGCAGGTCTTCGCGTCGGACGCCTTCGGTAGCGAGGCCTTCGCGCAGGCGCGCCAAATTCTCGGGCAGCGTTGCAAGGAGCGCCGTCTCGAGCCGCCGGACCGAATCGGGTGACGCGCTTGCGAGGAACCGAGACAGGAGGCCCGAGAGTCGGCTGACGGCAGGGTCGGCCGCGACCCTCTGCAGGCGGTCACCGAGGGTGCGCGCGGCGGCGAGCTCGTTCGCCAAGGTCGGCGGCGCTTCTTGCGCCCCCGCGCCCAGATCGGGCCCCATCATCAGCGCGAGGTCGGCGAGCAGCTCGAGTTTTGCGTCTTGGTCTTTCGGCACGAACGAGTTCAGCCAGATCACCTTGCCGATGGCGGTGTCCTCCTGGAGCTCGCGCACCAGAGTTCGGCCCGCGGGCTCGTCGGTTGCGAGCATCGCAACACTCCACGGCGGCGTCTTGCTCGTGCGCAACAGCTCGCGGAACGTGCGGACGGATTCGCTCTGCGGGTCGCGCAGGTTGAGCGGATCGGGATCGAAGTAGACGCGCGAGAGCAGCGGCAGGGTTGCGACACCGACCAGCAGCGCGACGGCAAGAACGCTGCGCGGCCGCGTGACCGGTAGGTCGAGCAGGCCTTGCAGATGGCGCTGCCGGCGCCGCACCCGAGTCCTCCTCCGTGGACGAAGCAGCGCCAGGACGGCGGGCAACACCGTGAGTGTTGCGATCAGGCTCAGGAACATGCTGGTTCCCGAGATGATGCCGAGCTCGGAGATCCCAGCGTAGGCCGTCGGGACGAACGCGTAGAATCCGAAGGCCGTCGTCAGGGCGCAGAGTGCAAGCGAACCACCGATGTCGGCCGCTGCCCCCACGAGCGCGGCGCGAACCACGCTGCCCTCGTCGATGAGTTCTTGAGTCTTGAGGCAATAGTGGATCGCGTAGTCGACGCCGAGTCCCAGGTAGAGGGCCGCAAAGATGATCGAGATCAGGTTGAGGTGGCCGATCGCGATGGCAGCGAAGCCGGCGGTCCAGGCCAGGCCGACCACGAGCGTGAATAACGACGCGCAGACCAGCCGCCAAGAGCGCAAGCCGATCACGAGCACGCTGCCGACGAGCACCGCGACCAGCAGGCCGATCCACTCGGCACCGCTCATGACCGCGAGCATTTCTTCGTGGGCGAGCGCGAGCCCGCCGGTGATGGCGAGTCTCGTCGGACCACTCTCGAGGTGGAGTTCGCGACGCAGCTCGTCGAGTCGTGCGAGCGCGCGGGTGGCCGGCAACAGGCTGCCGTAGTCGCGCTGGGGTTGCACGAGCACGAGCTGTCGTCGGTCGTCCGGCTCGAGCGGGCGATCGCGCATCAACTCTTGCCAGGACACGCGGTAGCTTCGTTTGGCAAGAACCGCCGCGAGCGCGTCGCTGACCCGGGTCAGCACTCGATCCAGTTCGACTTTGGTGCCGCTCTCACGCGCCTCGAGTGCGCTGTCGAGCATCGAGAACAGGCCGCGCAGGCTGCGGTCGCGTGCCAAGCGCCCGAGGAACGGTTGGATTGCCGCCAGCCGATCGGTGAGCTGCTCGAGTTCGTCAGCGCTCAGATACAGCAGGGCGTTGCGCTCGAGGAACGGCTCGGCGCGTGGCACCCGGACGTGGCGGAACAAGTCGGGCTGGTCTCGCAGGCGGGCTGCGACTTGCAGCGCGGCCGTCCGTGCACCCTCGGGTGTCGCGGCGTCGATCACCAAGAGTAGGTTGTCGCGAAACTGCGGAAACGCCTTCTGGTAACTGGCGAAGTCCCGCCGGAAGTCGAGCCGCGGGTCGATCATTCCCTCGCGATTCGAGTAGATCGAGAGGGGGGATGCCGCAAAGAACAGACTCCAGGCGGCGAGCGCGATCGCTGCTGCCACGACCCACAAGGGCCGACCGCACACGAGGTCTACGAGCGCCGCGAATCG
>CAYSWE010000132.1:0-10503 GCA_964434515.1 uncultured Phycisphaerales bacterium
CGGTGGAGGCTGTGGTCCTCGCCGGGAGCCGCGAGTTCCGCCACGAGGTTGACCAGGCGCCGCCGAGTAGCCGCCAAAAGGCCAACGCATACTCCCCGAGACGTCGATGACGAAGACGACGTGATTGCCGGTAACCGGGATCCCGAAGAAGACCGACCCGACGGTTCCACCCTGCCGTTTGGGCTCGTGCGCTTCCTTGGCCAACACAAACGAGTCCCGGACCGAAGTCCACCACAGATCCCAGGCCTTCGGATCCCGCGCGTCGGCATAGAACCCTGTCAAGTCGACGAGCGCCGCCGCGATCGACGAACGCAGCGTCGCGGTCGTCGATCCCGGCCGCGCATCGGATCGATTGGCATCGGCAAGCAAGCGAATGAGGACCGGCACGCTGGCACGCGAGCGGATCCGGCGCAGCACCGGGATCAGCGACTTGCGCACGCGCCAGTCGGTTGCTCGCTGGAGTCGATCGATCACGATGCCGAGCGCGTACTTGAGGTCCTGATCCCGTGGCTCCGGCCGATCCGCTGCGACGAGTCGTGCAACGCTGTCGGCCAAGTGAGCCACGTCATCGGGGTACCGCGCCTCCGCAAGGGCGCGCGCCACGGCGGGAATCGAACGACCAAAGCCCATGTCGGCGAGGGCGGCGGCCGCCGCGACCCGCATGTCGAAGTCGGCGACCTGCAGACACCGCTCCAAGAGATCACGATTGCTGCGCTCGTCGTATGAGGCAAGCAACGCAATCAAGATGCTCGCCAGCGCCGGATCCTCGTGGGCGAACACGGCGCGCGCGCTCTCCGCGCGCTCCACATCGTTGCCATCCCTCTTGGCAAGACCGCTCGAGACGCGCGGCTCAGCCAGTTTGCGCAGTCCAGAAGCGAGCTTGGCCACGACTCGTTCCTGAATCGCCGTCGGACACCGAGTGCCCTCGATCGCCCGCACAGCGACCGCACGAAAGCGCGAGAACTTGCCGGATCGCTGCCAGACCTTGCCGCCCTTGTGGTGCAAGCTCTCCTCGATGACCGACACGATCCGATTGCCATCGGCAGCCCTGCCGCGCTCCGCAAGCTTGCGGAAGAGGTCGCGGGCCTCATGCCATCGACTGTAGGTTGGCGGACCGCGCCGGCGCCGGCGGGGCGCAGGAGGCTTGTGCCCCGAGTACGGCTTGGCTTGCGGCCCCCACACATCGCCAGGCTCGATCTTGCCAGCGCGGAAGTCACGAAACCAACGCGTGAACGTCGCGCCGAGTTCGTCCCGCGTACGACGGGCCTGAGCGGGAGCGGTGTGCACGAACGAGAGCACCACAGCAAGTGCCGCGAACAACTGGGCAGTAGGCATAGACGGGCAGGATGGACGTTTGGGGGAAACACCAGTGTAGACGACCTAGAAGCCCAGCCGAAGCCCCAGCGTGGCTGCGACGCCCGATGACTCCCGGATCAGGTCGCAATCGTCTGAATCACTCCACTAGTTTGCCTGCGTTTTCGGACTTCACAGGGCACGCACTCCCGAACGTCTCGCCTATACCGGATTCTTCGGCCGGGCTTCTACCCCCAGGTGACCCCCTTGGCCCGGAAGAACTCGAATAGATGTTCGCGCTTGGGCTCGCGAAACTTGCGCACGATGCCGCTCGTCCAGTCGTGACCCGGGTTGCCGCGCTCGGCGTAGTATTGTCGCATGCGTTCGTCGTATCCGGCGAGCTTTGCAAGAACGGTCGCATCCTCGGGGTAGCGCTCCTCGATCAGCACGGCATCGAGTTCCAACCGCGGTCGTGGACTCGGGTCATCGTCGGGGTGGCCAACACAGAGCCCGAAGAGCGGCAACACACCCTCCGGAAGCTCCAGCAAGCGATCCACGTCGGGAAGCTGATTGCGTAGACCGCCGATGAAGCAGATGCCAAGACCGAGCGATTCGAACGCGAGCGCGAGGTTTTGGGCGAACAGCGCCGCGTCCGTGACCATGAGCAGCACGGCTTCCAGATTGCAGACGTACTCCTCGCCGTGCTGGCGCGCCGCCAGGCGATGACGACGCGTGTCGCCGCAGACGACAAAAAAAGCACCCTGCGCGACCTGCGGCTGACCGCCCGTCAGCGTCACCAAGCGGGCGCGCGTCTGTGCATCGCGAATGCGCAACAAACTGTAAGCCTGGATGTTGCTCGAGGTCGACGCCATCTGGGCCGCTGCAACGGCCTGGCGCACGTCCTCCTCAGCGACAGGCTCGGCAGTGAACTTACGGATGGTTCGGTGCGCAGAAAGGTGTTCGAGCGTTGGATTCACGGCAAACGGTCCGCGGTGGATTGGTGAATGCGATAGGCACAGCGACGAGCTCCGTCGAGCAAGTATTCGACGCGCTCGACGCGCACTCCCTTGCCGAGCACGCCGCGAAACAGTTCCAACTCGGCTCGACAGAGCCCCTGGCAGGCCTCGGCCGCGGCGCAAATCGGACAGTGGTTCTCGACCAACACCATACTGCCATCGGGTTGGCGTTTGGCAGCGGCCATGTAGCCCTCACTGCGGCGCAGCCGCGCGAGCGCCCCGACACGCTTCTCCAGCCCGACGACATCGGCGAGGCGACCGCGATAGTCGCGTAGCTGCTGGCGCAAACGTTCGCGCACCAAGCGCTCGATCCCGGCTTCGCCGAACGCCGCGCGTGCCGCCTCCAGCAGCGAGAGCGTCAAGTCCTGATGGCTGTCGGGAAACCGCGCCTGCGCCGCCTCACCCGGCGCAATCCGCCAGAGTCTCGACGGACGTCCGACCTTGCCCCTTTGGTCTTCGTAGTCGATCAGCTCGAGTTCCGACAAAGCCTGCAGGTGCTGTCGGACTGCCACCGGGGTCACCCGCAACCGACGTGCGAGATGCGTCGCCGTCTGCGGCCCCTTGGTCTTTAACTCCAGCAGAATGCGTTCGCGCGCCGGACTGAGGGAACCCATCTCCATGCGTCCATCGTAGGTGCGCTCCCACAAAACCCAAGGCGGAGCTTTCGTAACTTCATCCGGCGCTGCGCCGTCCCACCCACTCGGCAGCGATCTGTCCGAGGTCCGGCGCTTCGCCTTCGCCAACCTTCGCCTCGCCAAAGTAGTAGCGCTCGATGCGTTGGATGGTCGCAGTGAGCTGCTCGCGCTGCGGATCGCCGATCCCCGGCGCCTCCTGGATCTCGCCGAGCAGTCCCAAGACCGTGAACGGTGTGATCCGCTCCGGCAGGTGCACGGCCTGCGTCGCGGCCGCCACAGCCGGACGGCGGCGAGCGCGCCAAACCAGGAGCAAGACACCGAGCGCCACGACCGAGCCCGCCAGCCACACCCACCAGGGAGTCCCGGCTTCGCCATACGTGCCGAGGAGTTCGATTTCCGGCTTGGCGGCCACGAGATCCGCGTCGTCGTACCGCTGATACAGCACCTTCGTGGCCTCGTCCGTCGGTGCCGCAAAGCGGAACCTCGTCGTCTCGCCGGCGCCGGCCTTGCCGCGCAGCGAAACCAGAAACACACGTTCGGAGCGAATGCTCTCTTGGTCGTCGCCGAACTGGCTGACCGCCACCTTGCGGTCGTCGACCTTTTCGACCGCGAACCCCTTGGGATGGAGATCCAGCATGGCGCCGAGCTCCGGGACGAGCCCGGTCGCGCTGGCCTTGATCTCGAGCTGTAGCAAGCCGTCCTTGGCCTTGCGTTCGTCGAGAATCTGCGTGATCTCGAGGTCACGATAAGGACGCGGCTCCGGCTTCGCGGATGCGTCGATCGCCACCACCGGAGAAGTCACCGGCAGCACGACCGAACCCGTCACGTCCAAGAAATCGAGGTCCACCTTGAGCGGCGGGATGCGATCGATCTGTGCGCCTTTGGCCTTGAGCAGCAGATACGCATAAGGAGTGCGCCGCCAGCCAAACTCCTCGTCCGCCTTGGATGTGACGTTTTCATTGTTGAAGGTCACCGACAACACCTCGAACTGCTCGGACAGCGCCGTGCGGGTGGCATCTTCGAAGTTGTCGCGGTAGTTGATCTGCGGACGCCCGTAGTTGTAGTAGAGATTGACTTTGTTGGCCTGGTTCTGCAGGTACTTGCTGAACCCGCCGCTCTCGCGCTCGATCTCCTTGGTGTAGCGCAGGTCGACACGAACACCGAACGGCTCGGTGCCGACATCGCCGGAACCATCGACCTGCGCCACCAACTGGATCTCGGTGATCAGGTCCTTGTAGTAGTCGTAGACCTTGCGCGCAGCGCGCGCCTGCTGGTTGTCGCCGACGATCGCGAACCCGGCCTCCAGATAACGGTTCTTCACCGCCGGATTGACGGCACTCAGCTTCGTGAAGAGAGAGTTGGCGAACATACCCAAATGCCGCTTGCCGGCTTCGCCGGGGATCGCCTCGAGGGCGTGCTTGATCTTGGGAATCTCATCGCGGGCGAGCCGCGTCTCCTGATCGATCGCAGCAATGTCACTCGCACCCAGCGCCGCGTGGAACCACAACTCGAACGCTTCGACACTCGCTTCATCGGTGCGCTGCTTTGCAATCCCCTTGGCGTACGCCGCAGCCGCCTCGCCGAACATTGCCAGGGCCGCGCGCCGTTTGCCAGCGAACTGCGAAGTTTTCTGGATCCGATTCTGGAAGTTGATGAGATCGTGGATCATGGCAGCGCGCGCCGCGAGCAACGCCCAATCGCCCGGATGCGCGTCGAGCACCTTGGCCAGGGTCTTCTGCGCCATGTCGTAGCCCTTGAGGACCTCGGCCTCGATGTCCTTCTGCTTGCGCTTGGTGCCGGCCTTCTTCTGCACTGCGGGCACTCGCCAGGTCGTCGCCAGGTTGCGCCGCATGGTCTGCGCCATCTCCGCCAGCGTCTTGGGCTCGAGCTCATCGAGATTGCCAAACACGCGCTCCAGAGTCTCGATCCGATAGACCTCGGCAGCACTGTGACTGGCCACAAACGCCTTCACGATCAGCTTTGTATCGAGCTTGATGTTCGGCACCGCGCGCAGCTTGGCGACCCACCGAGCCAGATCACGAAGGTTCCGCTCCTGCTTGCTACGAGTCAGCGGAATGCCACTCGCGCGCTGATTGTAGCCATAGGAAAAGTTATAGATGTTCATGCGGTTGCGACTCGCATTCGGATCGTTGTTGCGAATCCAAACTTTGAGAAACTCGCCCGCGAGTTCATTGGCCTTCTTGGCGTTGGCCGGGGCAAGCCGTTCGATGAACGGGAACGCCAGCTTCTCCTCATTGACCTTGAGATAGAGTTCGGCGGTGGTCGTGTCAAAGTGGGGCCGGACGCTGTCGGTCAGCGCCGCGCGCCACTTGCCGGCCGGCCGAAGCTCCAGCAACTGACCCGGCTCGAGCGGACGGACCGGAGTGCTGTAATAATCACTGCCGTAGTTCATCCAATAGATGTTGCCGAACGAGTCGCGCCGGGCCATCGGCCCCATCCGCGTCGCCTGCGAGTAGCGATAGGCATGCTGGGCCTCACGCAGCCAAACATCGGCCAGCAGGTTGAGCGAATGACGCCACTTGGCGGCGCGCTTTGGCGCTTTCTCGAGCAGCGCTTCCACCGCCGTCTTGAGCAGCTTGAGCCCGTCGAGGCGATACTTCGGTACCTGCGCCTTGAGCACCAAGCTCTTGGACGCCTCGGCGCCGATGGTCGCGAGCACCTCCATGCCACGTTCGGGTCGCTTGGTGAACGACTCCTCGAGCCACGAGTCGCCGAGCGTATTGCGGACCTTTGGCGCCAGGCTGACGGCACGGCGCAGCGCCTCGGTCTTTTGCTTCTCCTCGATCTTGCCTGCAGCGAGCGCGGCGAGCGTCGCGCGCCAGGCGTTCTCGAGAAACTCGCGCTTGTGATCCTTGGCATGCAGCGCGAGGAAGTGCCGAGCAATCAGATTGAGTCCCTCGCGGTCCTTCTTGGCGATCGCCTCATCGAGCGTCGGCAAGAACGCGCCGAGTTCCTTGTCGTGCTTCATCGCCGCAACGAAGCGCGCCGCCATCCGACGGTCGACCCGACGCGTCTTCTTGTCGCGCTTGGTTTCCTCGCGCAACCGCTCAAGCCATCCCTCGAACGACAGGCCGTGCGAAAAGGCCAACTGCAACAGCGCCGGAAACGACGCGACATGCTTCTTGTCAAAGCCCCCCGGAGCGATCGCCGTGAGGGCGAGGATGTCTTCGAACGAAAATGTGTTCTTCTCGCCAAACTGCAGCGTCTGCGGATTGGCGCCCTTGACCGGCGGCGTCGCCGCCAGCTTCTTGAGGAGCTGTTCGTACAGCTTCTTCGCAGCCTCCTTCTTGAAGCTCACCAAGGTCGCGCGCACGCGATCCCAGCGACCTAGCGTGAGGTCACGCGCAAAGATCTCGGCGACGCGTGCGAGCCGCTTTTTTTCGATCTCCGCCTTCTTCTTTTTGTGCTCGACGCTCTTCTTTTGATACGCCTTCTGCAGCTTCTTGAACTCAGCGAGGGCCTTGGCCGCGTTCGGCGCGGGCTTACCTGCGACCGGCTTGCCTGCGACCGGCTTGCCTGCTACGGGCTTGGCCGGCGACGGCTTTGGCGGCTTCGGCGCCGGCGGGAGGGCCTTCGGCATCGCCAACTTCGGATCCTTGTCGAACGCGAGCGGCTCCGGCTTGGACCACGCCGCAAGCACGGCCGACGGCCTACGGTCGGGGCGGACCGTAAGGATCGCCTTGAGCCGCTTGGCATCCCACGCCTTCTTCGCGGCGGCCGCCTTGGCTACCTTGGCCTCTTGCTCAGCCTTTTCCTTGGCAGCCTTCGCTGCCTTCGCTGCTTCCGCCTGCGCAGCCTTCGCCTTGGCTTGCTCGGCCTGGAGTTCGGCCGCGGTCTTCGCGGGCGCCTCCTCGGGCGCAGTCGGCAGCGGCCACTGGCCCTGAGCCGGCGCACCCTGTGCGAGGATCAACAGGAGACTGACAAAGAGGACTCGGTCGGTACGCATCGCTCCCCTACTTGGAAGGGCCATCTCAAAAACCAATCTCGACGGATTCTACAGACTACGAACCCTTGCCGTCTGGCGGCGCGCCAGCGCTTGCGCCCCGTACGTCCTTGGCCCGCTTCTTTCCGTTGCTACGAGGACCGCGACCGCGGCCTTTTCCGGAACCGTTTCAGGTGCCGGCGCCGCGTCACTGATTCGGGAGCGGCAGCCCCTGGAGCTCCTGTAGGTCCAGGCGCGCCAACCGAATCGTCGCCTCGAGGTCCATGCGGCGCTCGTGGCCGGCGGTCTTGTCGCCATGCTGATCCGCGCGCTCCGCAAGAAGCCGATAGGTTTGCCGGGCGACTTCGAGTTCGGGCTCCCACTGCTCACGGGGATAGCCCTCGAGACGCATCAGCCACGTGACATAATACTGGGCGCTCGCGTGCGCCCGTCGCGCGTCCGCCAAGACGCTCGGCTCGGCGTCGGGATCCTTGGCCATCTCACGGACCAGCTCAGCCAGGGCGCGCTGCGCAGCGGGCAGCTGCTTGTGCATCATGCGGGCCTGGTTGAGCGCCAGCCGGATGCGCCGACCTGCATTGATCCGCTCGCTCGGCAGCACCTTCAAGGCGTCGCCGTAGTCGTCGATCGCCATGTCCCAGTCTTGAGCAACGATGGCCTCCTTGGCCTTCGCAAGATAAGCATCGACTTGATCGAGCTTGACGCGATCCTGACCCGGTCCCATGTGGTAGGTCCAGGCGGCAAGGGGTAGGACAAGCCAGACAGCAATCAGAGGCTTTCGCATGTGGGTCTCCGTCTCCATGGAACGGCTTCGATGAGCGCGGCAACGAGTCGCACCACGATACCATATCGTCCATGACGCCGCTCGATCCGGAATCCGTTGTGGCCGACTTCGCCCGCCGAGGGAGCTTCGACGCCGCCTGTGCGTATTCGCCTGCTTACCCCCGTCGCCCCCCCGACCACCTCCCGAGGTGCTCCCTTGATCCGAATCGCCCTAGCCTCCTGCGCGCTCGTCTCCGCCCTCCTCCCACAAACTCAGCGCCCTAGCCGCGCCGGGCCCGCCACCAAGCGTTGGATCGTGCAGTTCGAGAGCCGTTCGTTCGATCTCGGGGCGCTCCGAAACGCCGTTCGCAGCGCAGCTCCGGCCAGCACCATCGAGCGCATCGTCCACGACCTCGAACGCCGAGCCGTGGCCGATCAGCGACCGTTCGCGCGGAGGGTCGAGACGCTCGGCGGACGCATGGCACAGACGTGGTGGCTGGTCAATGCGTGCGCCATCGATCTCCCGGTGGACGACCTGACGCACCGCCTGGCCACGCTCCGAGCGGCCCGGCGTGTGCTCTCGATCACTCCCGATCGAATCGTCGCCCCCGCGGCGCCAATCCAGATCTCGACGAACTCAAAGAACCACCGTGTCGACGCGCTCCAGGCGCGGGGAATCCGCGGCAAGGGCGTCACGATCGCCATCATGGATACAGGACTCGATGCCAAGATGGGGACCTCCGGTCGCCCGCACCGCTCGTTCTTCGTGAACGGCGATGTGTCGAACAAGACCGGCGGTGGAATCGGCGGCTCGCGGATTCTCGTCAACCGCCAGTTCGGCCGGCTCGGCGCGGAGGACCGGATCGGACACGGGACCGGCGTAGCGGCCATCGCCGCCGGGGAGGTGTGGACCACACCGCGCGGCGATGCGGGGCACGCACCGCTGGCACACATCGGAGGCTATGCGATCGCGAATGACCTCCTCGGTCGATCCTCGTTCAGCGTCATTACGACCGCCTGGCAGGCGATCGCGGCCGACAAAGTCCGCTACGGCATTGCTGTCGCGAACAACTCGTTCTCGGGATCCCCCGATCCGACCAACGTGAGTCAGCAAGCGCTCGACGCGGCGGCATCGGTTGCGGACATCCTGGTTGTGGTCGCCGCGGGCAACGAAGGCCGTGCGGCGCGCAACACCCAGTCGGCAGCCAATGGTCTCGCCATCGGCGCCGTGGATTCGGCGCGCGGATTCCGCACGGACCACCAGGTCGCGAGCTTCTCGTCGCGTGGCCCGATTCCGGGTGACCCGTCGCGCTTCTACCCCGACCTGGTCGCCAACGGCGTCGGCACGGTCATGCCGCAGCGCGACAACGAAGCGAGCGACTGGGTCGCGAGCGGCACCTCGATGGCCGCACCGCAGGTTGCCGGCGCCGCCGCCTTGTTCCGCTCCACCCGGAAGAACGCGACGGCGCTCGAGACCAAAGCCGCGATCCTTGCCACGACGAGCGATGTGTCCGCACAAAACCCGACCGGAGGCCGCAATGACTACGGCGTCGGCTATCTGCGCGACGACCGACTCGTGAGCCTGGCGCAAGGCCAGGGCCTTCTAGCCCGCGGCGAGCTGACTGCGAGCTCGAGCACTCGGATGCATTCCTTTTCGGTCGTCGCCGGCAAGTTCTACGCGGTCGTCGTCACGTGGCATCGACATATCCTGACGAGCTTGGATTGGAGCAATCTCGACCTCGACGTGCAGCTCGGCGCGCAGCGCGTGTCGTCGAACTCGCCGCGCAACCTGTACGAAAAGATCGTGTTCCGAGCGCGCTCGACCGGCGTCGCGCAAATCGTCGTCCGAGCGCGATCCCTCGAAATCGCCAAGGTCCCGTACGCAGTGGCTGCAGTCGAAGTCGGTGCACAGCGAATCCGTGGATCCGTGGAGCACTTCGGCGCAGGGTGCCGAGGCACGGGCACGCCGATCGGCGTCCAGTTCACGGTGCCGAGCACATCCCTGCGACGCTTCGGAGCATCGGACGAGTTGGCGCCGTTCGGCTTCCAGAGTCGCATGCAGGTCATCTACGCAGCCAATGCCGTGCCCTCCACCTTCCAAGCGGACGCGCTGTTCTTCCGCCACGACGACCAGCGGCCGGCGCACATCGGTTCCTACTGGGTGGAGATCCAGATCGCGCTTGGTCTCGCGCGCGTCGCTCCGAGCGCGGCCAGCAGTCGCTTTGCCAACAACATCGCCCAACTCACGACCGTGTTCGCGAAACGACGCGTGAATCTCCCGAATCTCATGCAGCGCAACAGCTCGCCTGCCAACTGGGCCATCAAGATCCCGTTTGCCCGCCCGTTCACGCACAAGTCTCGTCCAGGCCGTTCCTTCATGATCGAGACCACCACGACCCAGACGGCCTCGCAGCCACGCGCGGCGCCGATCTGGGTCGACGCGGTCTTCGATGCCAAGAACATGCCAGCGACGAGCGTCGTCGCGGTGACACCAACGTCAACGATCGGCGGGCTGTTTCGGGGTCGCGGCGCCATCCTCGGTTTCTCCAAACCGGCCAGCGCAGGCGCCGTCCCGCGCATCGATGCCGCCACCGCACCCGAGGTCGCAAATGTGTTCCGGGTCAGCGTCTCTGAGGCGGCCGCGAACATCCCGGCGCTCTTCGTGCTCGGTGCGTCGAATCGCCAGTGGGGACCGTTCCGCCTCCCACTCGATTTGACCGGCGCCGGTGCCCCTGGCTGCCACCTACTGGCGAGCATGGACGCAGTCGTTCCGCTGGCGATCGGCAGCACCGGGACGGGTCGGGTCAGCATCTTCATTCCGCCGGACCGGACACTT
>CAYSWE010000133.1:0-3021 GCA_964434515.1 uncultured Phycisphaerales bacterium
CAGAACGCCGGGTTTCTGCCCGAAGAGCGCGCTTGGTTCAGTGAGTTCCTTGGTTCCGGCTACAAGGACACTTGGCGCGAGCAGCACCCAGAAGCCACCGGCGTCTATTCCTGGTGGGACATGCGGACGCAGGCGCGTGGGCGAAACTCTGGCTGGCGCATCGACTACTTTTGCGTCGACAAGGAACTGTGGTCCAAGGTCGGCGCGACCGACATCTTGACGCAGACGCTCGGCTCCGATCACTGTCCCGTGTCGCTGGAGATCGAGAATCCGAAGTAGGCGCACTGTCGCGCGAGTGCTCGCGTTGAGTCTGCGAAGTCAGAGCGAGCGCTACGAACTCGTGCCATCGAGCCGCTCGAGTTGCTCGTCGAACTCGCGCGCGCGCCAGTCGTGATCCATGGTGACGTGCTCGAGTTCTTCGAACTGGGCATCCATACTCTTCTGCAAGGCTGCCGCTTCCTTGGAGGCGCGCACGATCGCGTCTCGATCGCCGGCTTGCGCGACCTGCTGCAGCTCGTGGTTTGCGTGCGCGAGTTTGGGCTCGAGTTCGATGATGGCTTCCTCGAGAGTCTGAATCTTGCGCTGCAGTGGGCGCAGAGCCTTGGAGCGAGCCGCGACGATCGCCGCACGCTTTTGGCGTTGCCCTTGGCTGGTCTTCGGTGGCGGTCGCTTCCCTGGACGGCGGGGCTTTGACTCCACGGCGCGCGGCGCGGGACGGTCCTCATCGCCCCAGCCGACGCGATCGAGGAAGTCCTGATACGTTCCGTTGAAGACGCTTGCGCGGCCACGGTCAAAGACCACGAGCTTGGTGGCGACCGCGTGCAGCACGCGCTCGTTGTGCGTTACGATCAGCGCGCCGCCAGGAAAGGACTTGAGCGCCGCGACCAGCGAGTCGATCGATTCCATGTCCAGGTGGTTCGTGGGCTCGTCGAGCAACACCAGGTTGGCTGGGCTGACCAGAAGCTTGCCCAGCAGCACGCGCGCACGCTCGCCTCCGGAGAGCACGTCGACGCGCTTCAGTGCGTCATCACCCTGGAACATCATCAACCCGCAGATCTTGCGTGCCGTGCCGCGGCTGCCGTCTGGCACGGCGGCCATGATCTCCTCCTCGACTGTCATGTCCGGGTGAAGGCGGTCGATGTTGGTCTGGCCGAAGTGCGCCAACCGCAGCGATGGATGTCGCTTGAAGCTGCCGCCGCGCACCGCGAGCTCGTCGGCGATGAGGTTGAGTAGAGTGCTCTTGCCCTTGCCATTCTTGCCGATGACCGCCACGCGATCGCCCATCTCGATGCCGAGCGACAGCTCGCTGATCAGTGTTGGTCCATCGTCATAGCCAAACTCGAGCCCGTCGGCTTCGAGCAGCGTGTGGGCCTGGAACGGTGCGGCGTTGAACCGAAACGAAAGCGTCGCGATGTCGTCGAGGCGTTCGAGAGTGCCCTGCTTTTCGAGGGCCTTGATGCGCGATTGCACTTGCCGTGACTTGGAAGCCTTGTAACGGAACCGGTCGACGAAGCGCTCGGCGTCGCGCCGGCTCTTGGCCTGATTCACGCGCGTCTTCTCGTGCACCTCCTCTTCGACGGCCAGCATGTCATAGAGCTTTGTCGTGTTCCCGGCAATGCGCCGCACCTTGCTCCGATGGATCACCATGCTGTGCGTCGTCACGCGATCCATGAAGTCGCGGTCGTGCGTGATCAGGATGACTTCGCCGGGCCAGCTGCGAAGGTAGCGTTGCAGCCAGCGCATCGACACGATGTCGAGATAGTTCGTCGGCTCGTCCAACAGCAGCAGGTTTGGTGCCGAGACCAGGACCTTCGCGAGCTGCAGCCGCACTTGGAAACCGCCAGAGAGCTTCTCCGGTGGCAGCCCGAAGTCTTCGACCGTGAAGCCAAGGCCCATCAGGGCCTCCTCGGCGCGGTACTCTTCGACCCAGCCGCCTTCTTGCACGGGGAGCTCAAGACACGCTTCTTCGAGCACCGTGTTCTTGTGGAACGTGAGGTGCTGCGACAGATGTCCGATCGTGTAGTGCTTCGGCTTCTCGATACGGCCGGCATCGGCAGTCTCTTCGCCCAGGATCAGGCGTAGCAGCGTCGTCTTGCCGCTGCCGTTGCGGCCGACCAGGCCCAGGCGTTCGCCGCGGGTGAGTGCGAACGTCACGCCGTCGAAGAGCACCCGTGGCCCATATGCCTTGCTGAGTTGTTGAATCTGAAGCATCGAAGGGGCGGGGATTCTAGTGGCGCTTTGCCTTCCTTGTTGCCTTCTTCGCGGCCTTCTTTTTTGCCTTCTTTTTTGTCTTCTTTCTTGTCTCTGCGCGCGTCGTTGACGCGGCTCGACTCGATTCGTACTGGGCCACGAAGTCCTTGGCCTTGATGCGGCGGAACAGTTCGGCGATGACGTCGAGAGGGATGTCGTCCAGCTTCTTCACGCGCACGCACGATTTTCCCATGTCGAGCTTCTGGCCGGTCTTCTTCCATGCGTCGCAAAACCAGGCCTGGAGGTCCGCATCCATGTAGACGCAGAACAGGTACAGCCCAATGTGGCGCTTCTGCGAGGCGATCGACGCCAGTGGCAGCGGCTGCTCGGGATCGCAGTGGTAGCCGGCTGGGTAGACCGAGTGCGGCAAGTAGTAGCCGATCATTCGATACTGAATGCCCTCCTCGAAGGGTTTGTCCAGATTCTTCCGGATCACCTTGCGGAGAGCTTCGATGGCCTCGCGACGGTCGTCGGGAAGATCGGCCAGGTACTCGGCGACGGTCGTTGGCTCGTTGGGCATGCGGCCATTGTGCATGGATCGCTAGCGTGGGGCTCACTGGAAAGCCTCCCCACAGAGATCATTTCTCGAAGGCCCCGGCGTCCGGCGGTGTTCGTGTTCGCCGATGATGATCGAACGTGTCATACACCGGCGCCGGAACCCCGGCGCGCGCCACCATCGGACTCGCGCGGAGGTTGGCGAGTGCGTTCTTGCTCG
The DNA here is from genome assembly GCA_964434515.1 of uncultured Phycisphaerales bacterium. Lineage (GTDB taxonomy): Bacteria > Planctomycetota > UBA1135 > UBA1135 > CAYSWE01. Next base: position 2,966 of record CAYSWE010000133.1, read on the forward strand.
ACCCACTGAGCGGGAGGCGGCTCAGGATGTTTCCTGCCAGGTGATGCTTCGCCGCC
>CAYSWE010000133.1:3031-3563 GCA_964434515.1 uncultured Phycisphaerales bacterium
GCGGTCCGGACCTTCGGTGCCTGCAGGAAGTTGTTGAGCACGTCGGCGGTGCCCTTGTGCTGCTCGATGTGCACCAGGGAAACCCGCGTCAAGTTGGGCGACGCGAAGATCGCGCCAGAGTTGTGATATGCCTCGACATCGTGCGGCGTGGGCTCGACTCCGCGGCGCGTGACGCGGATTAGGTCCAACTCGTCGGATTGGACCCCGTCCGCGATGAGGATGTTGTTGCGGATCGTCGTTTCACTGCTGTTGATCAGCAGCGCCACGGACGCCGTTCCACCCACGACGAATCGGTTTCGCTCGACGATGACGTTGCGGATCGCTTCGTCCGATGCGCCGTTTTGTGGTCCGATCGTCACGGCCCAGTCGACGTCCGTATGAAACGTGTTGTCGCTGATGAGGATGTTCTCGGCGTATCGTCCATACCGAGCGATATCCTGCTGGGCATGCATCTTGAGTGCGTGCCTGCCGGTTGCAGCGGATTCGAACTCGTTGCCGGTGAGCACAAAGTCCCGAGTGAACGCCGTGCGCA
>CAYSWE010000133.1:3573-10499 GCA_964434515.1 uncultured Phycisphaerales bacterium
AGCACATGCGTCGTCCTGCTGCGCCCGAGGAAGTTGCCGAGAAACGCTGAGCGGACGACGCCGATGTACGCCGTAACCGTCTCTTGTTCGCGGAAGTCGCAGTCGACGACGAACAGCTCTTCATGCATGTCGGAGCTGTAGACCTGCACGATGTCCGGCGACACCACGAGCGGCGCGTCGAGCCCGCGGCTAGAGACGCGCAGCACCAGGTAGCGCTTGGTCTGGTCCGAGGCGTCGATGATCGAGCCCTGCTTGCGCGTGGACTCGAAGCGGAGGTCCATGATCGTCAGATCGTGGCCCTCCGTCGTGAGCACCGAGTTCTCGGTGTGACACTCGACGATCGGATTGTTGGCGGCGATCCCGCGTGCGTCGATGTTGGTCGCCTTGCCGAAGGCGCCAAGCGTGCAGCGCCCCTTGGATACGAACATCGTTCCCGTGCGGTTTTCGAATCGATCGCCGCGCCGGAACAGGAGCCTGCGACCGGCCGCGGCCTCGCGCATGGCCGTGTCGAAGCTCGTCGTCACCACATGACGTGCGCCGGCAGGAGCCCCAGAGAAGTCGTTTGTGTTGGCGAAGCAGATCGTGTTGGTGGCGGCAAAGACGACGTCCGGATCCGTGACTTCGATCAGAACCGTCTTGGTCGCCGTTGCGCCACCTGGCTCGGTGACGACGAGCTCGACCTGGTAGTCCCCGGGCACCGTGAAGACGTGCGCCGAGATCGGCCCGCTGGCCGTCTGCCTAGGAGAAGCCCCGTCGCGGAACGCCCACGCATAATAGAGATGATGAAACGGCTTGGTCGTGAGCTGACTCGTTGTCTTGGATGCGTCGAAGTAGACCGCTAACGGCGCGACGCCGGCGACGCGACTGGGCGTGATGGCCGCTTGGATCGTTGATGTGTTTCCTCCACCCTTTTTCTTGTCGGAGCTCGGTGCCCCCGTCGTGCTACCGCCACTGCAGCCAGCGGCGACGATGCACGCGCCGGTCCATAGCCATGCCAACGCTCGTGTTCGCCCCATTTGCCCTCGCTCCCCCCCGTAAACGGGGGCATCATCGGCGCGAGTCGGGCCGTCGGCCGGTCGCCTGCCTCGGGGCGACGTCGGTATTGGGCGTTCGGTCGCAAGCTCGGGCTAATGTCCCGCCGGGCTTGGCCGTGCTTCTTTGGCGACGAGCCGCAGCGCGCCCAGGTCGGCGCTCGCGGTGTCGATCACGCGTCGCTCGAGCCGCAGTGCGGCGTTCGGCCCCTCGACGACGACGTCATAGGTCCCCTCGGGAATCCGCATCGGTACGATCCATCCGGCCGCATCGGATCGGCTCCGGTAGGCCGTCCCGTCGTTGCGAACCAGCGCCACGCGGGCGGCCGCGGGCTGACCGTTCGGGTCCAGGATGCGGCCCCGAACCAGCGTCTTGCGCGTGACCCGCACCAGCGTCGTGGAGCTTGCGCCGCCCCGTGCGTCGAGCTTCTCGCGGAGTTCGTCGAATCCCGGTCCCCGGACGCGCAGAGTGACCTGCAATCCCGCGAGCACGAGCAGCTCGGCTCGGCCGTGTGCGTCGGTCGTGGCTGCGTCGCGGTTCCAACTCTCCGCGGTCTTGCAGGCGGACTCGACGCGCGCGCCGGCTACCGGTTTGCCGCGCTGCTCGCGAACCTCCACGTGCAACGCATGCAGGTCGATCAGCGGAAGCTCGACCGCTGCGGTCGCTCCCGCGCGGGCCATCACCGTGACCTCGCGCGACCGCCAGGCAGACCCTCGGGCGCGCATCGTGATTCGACCCGATGGTAACTCCGTCACTCGAAACGAACCATCCGCATCGGTGCGGATCCCGCGTCGGAGTCTCGCCTCGCGAGCGTCGCGCGTGTCGAGGCCGGTGATCTCGACCCAGGTGCCCGGGCGTGCTGGTGTGATCTTGCCGTCGATCGTCGCGCCGATCTCGAGCTCGAATGTGCCGAGGTGCTCGGGATCGCCCGGTGTGATCTGACGAACGATCGGTGCGCAGCCGTCGGCGGTCAGTCGTAGCCAACAAGGCAGCGCCGAGGGAGTCAATCGGAACGGCCCCGGGCCGGCCAGGCTGCGCGTCTCGATCCGTTGCCCGGCGAGGTCGAGCGTCGTCAGCTTGGCGGGGCGATCGTCAGGCCGGACGAGCGCGAAGGTCATGGCCTTCGCCCTCGCCAGCCGTATCGTTCGGCTGGGTGCGCGGTTCGGCGCCGAGCGGTCGGCCGTGGCCTCGTCGAACTCGAGGAACCCCCGCGCCCGGACGTGCAGCACAGCGCCGTCTTTCACAGCGACGTGGAACGATCCGTCCGGTCCCGTAGTCGTGGCGGGTCCACCGGTCGGTCGCCGGTTCCATGGCTCGGACACACGGATCTCGGCTCCCGCGATCGGGCGGTCGGAACCGAGCGCGAGGACGCGCCCGTCGCGCACTTGGAACGGCGACAGTTGCATTTCCACGCGGGTTTCGCTGGTGCCAAGGGAGCGTGGCGGGGCACCGACGGCATCGGAATCGACGAGCAGAACGACCGGCCGGTCGTTTGGCAGATTGGCGAAGGCAAACCCGCCATCACCGTCGACCGACGCACGCAGTTCGATGTCCTGTGTCCGCGCGATCACCGCGCGCACCTGATGCGCCAGTTGTTGAGGTGTCAGTTGCCCGTGGACTTGACGTGCTCGGGCGAGCACAAGATGGATGGAGCGACCGGTCCTGACGAAGTCGAGCAAGCTTGGAGCCAGCTCTTTGGCCTGAACGCGCACGCGAAATGGCCCGGGGCAGTCCGGGGCGAGCGTGACCCGACCCAAGGCGTCGGTCGTGCCAGTCGCGAGCCGTTGGTCGTGGTCGAGCACCTCGACCTGGGCCGACCGGACCGCCGCGCCTCCGGGCCCCGTGACAAGGACTACGATCCGGTCGAGGGGGACCGTGCGGTGCGCCGTTGGCCTCGTGTTTCCGCCGGGGTCGTCGAAGGATGGCGCCAACGACAACGCCGTGGCCACCCCAAGAGCGAGGACCGCGGTCAGAGCGATGAAGGCATTGCGGGTCATGGTGAGCCTATCGGCTCACTGGCATCGCAGCCTGTTCGGCACGATGACCTGCACGCCAATACCGGTGCCACCGGTATTCCCCGGCGGCTTCTTGGCTACGATGCGCGGCATGGTGATGACCGAGGCAAAGTGGGTGCGCGCGTTTCCTGTGAACGAAGTCGCGGTGGGAGCGACCAAACTCTTCCGGCATGCCTCGCAGCAGGTCGCCGTGTTCCGGCTGGGGGCGGAGACGTTTTACGCAGTCGACAACCGTTGTCCGCACGAGGGCTATCCGCTGTTGCAGGGCCAGGTCAAGGAGTGCGTGCTGACGTGTGCTTGGCACAACTTCAAGTTCGACCTTCGGGATGGCCGCTGCGTGCTCGGTGGCGAGGACGTGCGCACGTTTCCGGTTCGCATCGTTGGCGCGGACGTCGAGGTCGATGTGGCCGAGCCGGAGCCACAGGCGGAGCTTTCCAGGTTGTGGGAGAGTCTCGAGGCAGCGCTCTGGAATCGGCGACTTGGGCAGGCGAGCAGGGATGTTGCACGTCTCCTGCACCGAGGTGTGACGCCGGAGGATCTGGCGCTCGCTTGTATGCGCTTCGATGCGAAGTACGCCGAGTTGGGTTCGACGCACGCGCTGCCGCTGGCGATCGATGCGCTGGCCTACACCGACCGGCATCACGGTGTGGCGGCTGTCTTGCCGCTCATGCAGGCTTTCGAGTTGGCTGCGGATGCCCACGTACGGATGCCGGAGCGCGCGCGTGTTGACGCTGTGGACCCCGGTGAGGATGCGGTAGCGGCGGGCGCGCGTCTGCGGCGACTCGTCGAGGCCGAAGACACCGCCGCAGCCGAAGCGTTGCTGCGTGGCGCGCTCGCGCGAGGCTTTGGGCGTGCCGAGATCGAACCGTGGTTCCTCGACCTATGCGCCGATCACTTTCTGAGCCTCGGGCACCCGCTGATCTACACGATCAAGGTCTTCGATTTCCTTGACGCGAGTTCGTTCGGCTATGCCGATGCGATTCTGCCGGCACTCCTGTATCGCATCTGCCGCTCGACGCGCGAGGACACGCTGCCACCGTGGAACGCGTTTCGAGCGAGGCTGGCGGAGACCGAACCGAAGTTTGCGGCGCTGTTCGCCCTGCAGAGCGAGCGAGTCCCGCGGGAGTGGGATCGCGACTCGTTCCTTACCTATGTGCTGGACGGAACCGATGGCGAGGCGTTCGCGGCGATTACCGGTTCGCTCTCGGCGGGCGTGCCACTGGAGACGCTCATGGACCTGCTCGTCATTGCAGCCAGTGAGCGCGTCGGCCGCTTCGACGTCGCTCACGACGCCAATGTCGAGGTCCAGGACGGCTGGTTGTTCGTGACCCACATCCTGACGTATGGGCACGCCGTTCGGCTTGCCGTGCAACGGCATCGCGACGCGCGCGCGCTGCGCCACGTGTATTACCTCGGGCGTTTCATCAACCAAGCCAAGGCTCTCGACCTTCCGCCGGAGGGTCGAGGGCTCTTGGCGAAGATTCGGATCAAGGAGACGTTGCACGACTGTCTCGTTCAGATCGCCGACTTCATTCGGCGCAAGGAGACTCCCGAGGCGGTGTCGCTCGTCCTCAAGTTCGTGGCTCGTAAGCGGCCCATCGAGAAGTTGCGAGCGATGTTCCTCGACCTCGCGCTCGAAGACTCGGCGGCGACGCGCCCCATCATCGTGGCGCACTTGATCAAGACGGCGATCGTCGCGTTTGATGAGTTCGACCGGCTCGAGGGAGATCCGATGCAGACCCATCCGTTACTTGCACTGACGCGCCTGTTCGCTTCTCGCGTCGTGGAGCGCAGCACGGCGCGTCGTTGTTTTGAGGCCTCGGGCTTCGTCGAGTACGGCCGCGTGCCGCGAGTTTTGCTACTACGGCCGCCAGGCCGGCGGTAGCGCAGATGTAGAGGGCGGGTCGGAGCGGCACGGTGTAGCGTGGCCAGGGCGCGAACACCATGCCGATCGCGGTGTAGTAGGCCAGCACGAGTCCCGCCGGAGCGAGGACTGCGAAGCTTGCCCGCCGCCGGCGGAAGCAACCGACCAGGACCGTCGCGAGCGCCAGCAGAACCATGGGGGTGTGCGTCCAGCGCAGGACGATGCGCGTGGCGTTCGCGGGTGGGTACTCGGTGTAGAGCGAACGCGTGACCGGGTAGACGTAGACGTCGCCTTGTCCCTGCAGGATGCTCCAACTCCACAACCACGCTGGCTTCTCCAGCAGGTACCAGCGCAGATGGCGCGCCGGTCGCTGTCCGAAGCGTCGCCGAAAGATCGGCCAGAACGCCGACCAACTGCTGCTGTAGCGCGCATATTCCGGGTCCTCTTTGTACGGATAGAACCGATAGCGCCGGTCCCGATACACGAAGTCGGGATAGGTGCCATGCGTGAGGGTGCAGAGCGCGCGCGATGTGTGGGCGGACGGTCCTCGCAGGCTCAGGGCGTTCCGTGTTGCCCAACCGCCCTGCAGCAACAACGGACCGAGCAGCAGGGCCATGGCCGCCGCACGGAGTGAGCGGAATGGACGGCGCACCGCGGGCGATGCCAATGCCAGCGCGGCGAAGAGCCATGGCAACGGTAGCGCCGTTTCGTTGATCAAGGACGCGACGCCGAGCGACAAGCCGCCGATTGCCAACCAGCGCGTCGATCCACGCGACACGGCGTGCGCAATCGTCGTCAGACCCGCAAGCAGGAAGAGAGCGAACCAAGACTCCGTCAGGAGGTAGTCCGAAATCGCCACGAGGTGCGGACTGAACGTGACCAACCCAGCGGCCAGAAGCGCCCAGCGCGATCCGATCGCGAGGCGTGCCAGCAGGAATGTCAGTGGCACTAGTAGCGCGCCGGCAATCGCTTGGAGCAGGCGCGCCACGGTATACAGGTTGGACTCACCGACCGAGGCACGGATCGTGGCGAGAATGACAGGGTAACCCGGCGAGCGAAACGCATCGGGTTCTGGCGCTGTGGCCTTGCTCCGTGAGTAGACGCCGTGCTCGACTAGGTTGGTCGCGTACTGCCAGTACTCCGCCGCGTCGGCCCGGATGGGTTGCTCGATCTTGGTGACCTGGGCAAAACCGATGCGCAGCACGAGCGCGATGACCAAGAGGATAGCGAGGAGCGTCCATGCCTCTTTCGAGGTCCCTGTCAGCGGGGCGATGTTCGGGCGTTGTTCCATGCGACGGAGGCGAGCCGACGTTCGGGGGGCGAAGGAACGCAGTCTTACGGTCGACTATTGCTGCCGGCGCAGTGGAGCCAATCTGGCGTTGCCCGAGGTGCTGCGAGGACCGACGGCGAGTAGACTGACTCCATGCAGGTCGAGTTCTGGCTAGATTTCGTTTCGCCCTACTCGTGGTTGGCGCTGGAGCGAGCGCCGAGTTTTGCAGCACAGCATGGCGTCGAGTGGCGCCTGCGACCCGTCGTGTATGCGAAGTTGCTCGAGGCGTTTGGGCTCACCGGGCCCGCCGAGACCGGGGTGCGTCGGCGCTACTTCGTGCGGGATGTCGTGCGCTCGGCGGCGCGTCTCGGGATCGACTTCGTCGGGCCGCCCGGGCATCCGTTTCGCAGCCTCGAGGCTCTGCGGACGCTCACGCTGTTCGCGGACGATCCGGGCGCGGTCGGGTTGGCGCTCGCGCTTGCCCGTGCTGCTTGGGGCGAGGGCAAGGACCTCGCCAATCTCGAGACGATCGAGCGAGTCGTCGATTCGTGTGGTCTGGACGCACACGGTCTCGAACAGCGGATTTCGCAGGCCAGCATCAAGCAACGGCTGATCGATGCGACGAGTGAGGCCATCGATTGCGGAATCTTCGGTGTGCCGACGTTCGTGCATGGCGGCGAACATTTCTTGGGCCATGACCGGCTGGAGGCGCTGGCTGAGACGCTACGCGGGAGGCTGCCAATCG
>CAYSWE010000134.1:0-10482 GCA_964434515.1 uncultured Phycisphaerales bacterium
CTCGAAAGCGCGAGCACGAGCTTCTCGCGAACCGGCTGCTTACCGCATGCCGATGACAAGGCCGGCGTCCGGTTTCTCTATCCGCGCAGCGATGCTGCCTACAACTTCATGGCGACGGACTGGACCTCAGGGAGCACGATCGTGCAGCGGCGCGTGGCCGGCTTCTTCCGCCCGGGGCAGTTCCTGCGGATTCCGGTAGTCACGCTCGAGAACCAGAGCAACCGGACCCAGCTGAGCGGCAACGGAAGCACGGGCATCCGCGTCGGGATCTACCTGTCCACGAACGCGATCATCAGCCCGGCCGACACCAAAATCGGCGAATACTTCTTCGTTGGCAACTGGCCGGCGCACAGGACGCAAAGCTTTACGACGCTCGGTGGGCGTATTCCGTCGAACCTCGCAGCGGGGACCTACCACGTGGGGACGATCTTCGACTGTCCGCACGGCACCAGCACCGACTGGGATGGTGTGCGTACCGAGGGACCGCGGTCAGCCTTCGAAACGTTCCACGTTTATGGGGCCGACAACGCCTGCGAGACAGGTCTGATCAAGATCCTCAAGACCGTGGATCTACAGCCGATCGGCTTCTCCGTCTCATCAACCAGCTTCGTTCCCAACGCGACCTACAGGTTCACTTCGACGACGCGCAACAACGGAAACTCGACGGCGCCGGCTTCGACCAACGGATATTACATGTCGGCCGACAGTACGATCTCGACATCGGATCGGCTCCTACTCAGCTTCGCTCTGCCAGTCCTTTCCCGCGGAACGGCGCGCACCCACACGGCCAACGTGCGCATGCCTGCGAGCCTGTCGTCCGGTCGCTGCTACCCGGGTGTCTACGTCGATCGGTCGCGCTCGATCGCCGAAACGAGCGAGACCAACAACGCTCGCGTCGGTCGCGCTTCTGTCTGCATTGGTCGGCCGGACTTGGTGGTGTCTTCGCTGGCGGCTCCAAGTTCGCTTCCTGCGGGCGGGACCATCACCGTTCGAACGACTACCCGGAACATCGGCACCGCGGCAGCCACTACGACAACGACGGGGATCTACTTCTCAACCAACCCGTCGATTTCTCCGCGCACGGACGACTTCCTCGGGAGCTATTCGACCGGCACGCTCGGCGCCGGAGCTTCCACTACGGTGACCACGCGGCATACCTTGTCGTTCTGTCGACGCCTCGCGGTTTGCTACATCGGTGCTTACGCGGATTCTGGCGGCGCGCTTGCAGAGGTTTCCGAGGGCAACAACTGGCGTTCGCAGGCCGCTTCTTGCTTGGCCTACGCCGGCTCCGGTCGCTTCCTCAACTACCTCCGGCCGATGCAGAATCAAACGCAGGGACCGACCAGCTACACGAGCGCACGGGTCGATACGCGCCAGGCTGGTGGAGCTTCGATCTGCATCACGGCTCCGCGCTATCCTCGACACTGGTACTTCTTGTTCTGGAGCCGGAGTTCCGGGGCCTTTGCGTTCGACGATCTGGGGAGCATCAGCCTGGCGCTTGCCGGCACACCGATTTTTGGTGCGTGGATTGGTCGAACCGACTCGGCCGGCTCGGCGACCGCGACGTTCCGGTGGCCGCGCGGCGCCTCCCTCAACGCGACTGCCTACACCCACAGCCTGTGGTTTGACGGTCAGTTCACGCGCTTCGTCGGCTTCGGCCACAACGTTCTCAGCACGCGCCTCGCGCCGTAGCGAACGTGCGCGACTGCCGCGGTCTGGATGGGCCGCGGCACACGGAAGACCAGGGGGCGTGCGGGGCGCTTCGCGCGCGCGATTTCTCGCCAGAAACCTGGATTCCTCGTTCTGCCGGGCGGCGAACTACGCTTCGTCCAGTGAGCGCGGTGCGGTCGTGGCCAAGACCCTTGGCTTTGACCGATCGGCGGACTCTACCCCCTCTTTCGCTCCCCGGTCCCGCTGCGCGCAGCTTGGCATCGGTTTGTGCAAAGACTCCCTGGCGAGTACCTGCCCTGTCCGGGCTTGCACGCACATTTCCTGTGCGTGCCGCTTACTTCATGACTCCGTTCGGAGAGTTTCCTCGATGAGAACCATTCACCTACCCCTGGCTGCGTTGGCGACGGCCAGTGTGCTCGGCGCGCAAGTCGTTCCGATGCGCTACTCCGACATCGTCAAACAGGCTGACGTCATCGCTGTCGGCACGGTCACCAAGGCCGAATCGCGGCACGAAGAGGGCGGCAAGACAATCCGCACCTACGTCAAGTTTGAGAAACTCGATCTCCGCAAGGGCAAGGCACCCGGCGGTACCTTCACCTTGCAACTCGAGGGGGGCAAGGTTGGCGCGGATCAGTTACGCGTCTCCTTTATGCCTCAGTTTGTTGTGGGCAGGCGCTATCTCGTTTACGTGCGCCCTGACAATTTCAAGGTCTTGTCGCCGATCGTCGGCTTCAACCAGGGTGCTTTCGAAGTCAAGACGAGCCAGAACAAGCAGGTCCTCGTGGGTGTTGCCAACGGGCTCGAGTTGATTGGGATTCGCGAAGACCGCTTCCTGTTTGCCAGAAAGGACATCAAACCACGTGTGCTCGCGCCGAAGGCCGTGCCGGTCCAGGGCTTCAAGGTCGTGCCGGCCCTGCCGAACGCGAGTGAACTCGAAGCAGCCGCCGCGCGGCGCAACGACAAGGTCGACGTTGGCAAGTACAAGGGCCCGCCGCAGTTGCCTGCCAAGAACGCTCCGGAAGGAACCGGTGACGTCAAGGCGGCGCCGGCGCCCACGGCCGGCTCAGGCGAAACCCCCCTGGAAGACTGGTCGCCGATCCTTGTGCCTGTGAAGCAGGACAAGGGAACTCGCGCGTCCGTGACCTCGATTCTGACCGCGACCCGGAAAGTTCGGTGAGGAGGCATACCATGAATACCAAGTACAAAATGATCGCGCTCGCCGGCCTCGTTGGGCTGGGTTCGCTTCCCTTCGTCGCCTTCCGCACGTTCTCGGGGAACCCGCGTTGGGCCAAGACCGGTCGGTTCAACTACATCGTCAACCTGCATCCCACGTCCTTCCCGAATAGGAGTACTTGGCAGCTGCAGGCGCGCAAGGCACTGAGCGACTGGGACGCCAACGGGATCGGTGGCACCAGCAACGTCAGCGGCTGGCGTTCTGCGACAGGCAACATCAGCAACCACGGTGACGGCACCAATATGTGGGCGTGGGTCAATCAGCCGAGTCAAACCTATCTCGGTGTGACGTTCGTCCGCTTCTCGGGTAGCCGGATGCGCGATTGCGACATCTGGTACAACCTGCGTTACCGCTGGACACCTATGAAGACCAATCCGTGCATCGTGCAGCCGTCGAGTCCCTACTCGTTCCGCGGTGTAGCCCGGCACGAGACCGGTCATGCGCTCGGACTGGCGCACGAGACGCGCGTCCTCAATCAGATGCAGCCGATCTATCGTAATGGTACGAGCCTGGCGCACATTGGCGACACGACGACAAGTTTCACGCGTACCGGTTGCTTGCCGCACGCCGACGACAAGGCTGGCGTCCGCTTCCTCTACCCGAGCAGGGCGGCGGCCTACAACTTCATGTCGACCAACTGGACGTCCGGGACGACCGTCGCGCAGCGCCGAATGGCCGGTTCGTTTCTCCCGGGCCAGTTGTTCACGGTTCCGCAGATCACTCTCGAGAACCAGAGCAACCGGACGCAGCGTGGCGGCTCGGGCAGCACGGGGATCCGGGTCGGCATCTACCTGTCGATCAACTCGACCATCAGCCAGGCCGACACCAAGGTCGGCGAATACTGGTTCACCGGCAACTGGCCAGCGCACGCCACGGGCAACTACACGACGCTGCGCGGACGGATTCCCGCAAACTTCCCGGCGGGGACTTACTACGTTGGGTCGATCTTCGATTGCGCCCACGGAAGCAGCACGAACTGGAACGGCGTCCGGACCGAGGGTCCGAAGTCGCTGTTCGAGACGTCCCGGGCCTACGGTGCGGACAACGCGTGCGAGCATGGTCGGATCACAGTCCGGCGCACGATGGATTTGCAGCCGACCGCATTCTCCGCGAGTTCGACGACGTTCGTGGCGAACGGCGTCTACACGTTCCGTTCGACGACGCGGAACAACGGCAACACCACGACGCCGACGTCGACGAATGGCTATTACATGTCGGCCAACAGCACGATCACGACTTCGGATCGCCTCCTGCTGAGTTTCTTGCTCGGAGGCATCGGTCGCGGGGCGTCGCGCACCCACACAGCCAATGTGCGCATGCCGCTCAACTTGGCTGCGGGGCGTTGCTACCCGGGTGTCTATGTCGACCGCACGCGTGCGATTGCCGAGACGAGCGAGACCAACAATGCGCGCGCCGGTCGCGCGTCGACCTGCGTTGGTCGACCCGACCTCGTGATCTCGGCTCTGAGTGCGTCCGCGTCCTTCCCCGCCGGCGGGACGGTCTTCGTCAGGTCGACGACCCGCAACGTTGGTACCGCGGTGGCTGGATCCAGCCTGACTGGCATTTATCTGTCAACGAACTCGACGATCTCGACGAGTGATGACTATCTCGGCGGCTACCTGACGGGAACGCTCGGTGTAGGGGCATCACGCACCGTTACCACGCGGCACAGGCTGTCGTATTGCCGGCGGAGCGCGGTTTGTTACGTCGGCGCCTTCGCGGACTCGACGCGACTGCGCACCGAAATCTCCGAGAGCAACAACACTCGCTCGCTTGCGCGCCGCTGCATCGCCTACACGGGCGGTGGCCGCTATCTCAACTACCTCTCCCCCCAGCAGGGCAATCTTCAGGGCGCGACCTCGTACACGACCGCGAACATCGATACTCGCCGGGGCGGCAGGATGCGGATTTGCCTGACCGCGCCGCGGGACCGCAACACGTGGTATCTGCTGGTCTGGAGCCGTAGCTCGGGGACGTTCGCATTCGACGGCCTGAGCAACCTGAGCATCGCGCTCCTCAATACTCCCATCTTCCCGGCGTGGCTTGGTCGTACCAATGCCTCGGGCAGCGCGATCGCTGGCTTCAGCTGGCCGCGTGGGGCGACGTTCAACGTCCGTGCCTACACGCATAGCCTGTGGTTCAATCCCGGTTTCACTGCGTTCACCGGCTTCGGCAACAACCGACTGTTCACGCGCATCGCGCCGTAACACGGACCGGGTCGAGCGCGACAGGCGAGCTCGATTCGGCTCTCATCTTGGCGGCGTTCTCCGGGCTCGGTGGGGCCGTGGAACCTAGTGGCCTGACGCAGAAGTTCAGCACACATCTTTCGGGCCGCGGCACCGCGGATCGCTTCGCTCTCTGTTGCGCTCCCTCGGTGAGACCAAGCCTCACCTGCGCCCGCGCGTCTTGTCAGCGGCAGCGTTGACTCCGAATTGTATCCCCCGAACTTCTAAGACACACCACTAGAAACGCATCCCGGCTCCCCGCGATCCTCGACACAGATAGGTCTTGTCCTGGAGCCGGAGTTCCGGGGCGATTATGTTCGACGTTCTGGGGCGCATCAGCCTGGCGCTGGCTGGCACGCCAACCGTCTTGGTGCGTGGATTGGTCGAACCGATTCGTCGGGCTCGGCGACCGCGACGTTCCGCTGCCCGCGCCGCGCCTCGCGCCGTAGCCAATGTGCGCGACAGCCGCCCTGGGACGAGCCGCGGCCCATGGAAGCCCCTGGGGGCATGTGGGCGCTCGGCAGGATACTATTTTGTTACCCGAGGCCCTCCCCGTCGCGGCGACTTTCCGATACCCTACGGGTGTCGTGCGGCCCTGTCCCAACTCTGGGGCTGCTTCCTCTGTCTCTCCCGGCCGCGGTTTACCCAAGTCGCCGGCCCTTCCTTCGTGGCTGTGCGTTCGTGTGCCGCCTGTGTCTTTTCCCAAGAAACCTGGAATTCCACGTGATGCGTGGCGGCGAACGACGCTCCGTCCACTGAGCACGGTGAAGTCGATGCCAAGATCCTTGGCTTCGACCCGTCGGCTGACTCTTCCCATCCTTCTTCCTTTCCCCGGTCCCGCTGTGCGCAGCGGGCCATCCCTTTGTGCAAGTTTTCCTGGCGAGTTCTTGTCCTGTTTGGGCATGGACTCACGTTTCCTGTGCGAACTCACGGCCGTTTGGGGCCGTGACAACCACCTCGCGGCCTCATCTTCCGTGTGCCGCTTACTTCATGACTCCGTTCGGAGGATTTCCTCGATGAGAACCATTCACCTACCCCTGGCTGCGTTGGCGACGGCCAGTGTGCTCGGCGCGCAAGTCGTTCCGATGCGCTACTCCGACATCGTCAAACAGGCTGACGTCATCGCTGTCGGCACGGTCACCAAGGCCGAATCGCGGCACGAAGAGGGCGGCAAGACAATCCGCACCTACGTCAAGTTTGAGAAACTCGATCTCCGCAAGGGCAAGGCACCCGGCGGTACCTTCACCTTGCAACTCGAGGGGGGCAAGGTTGGCGCGGATCAGTTACGCGTCTCCTTTATGCCTCAGTTTGTTGTGGGCAGGCGCTATCTCGTTTACGTGCGCCCTGACAATTTCAAGGTCTTGTCGCCGATCGTCGGCTTCAACCAGGGTGCTTTCGAAGTCAAGACGAGCCAGAACAAGCAGGTCCTCGTGGGTGTTGCCAACGGGCTCGAGTTGATTGGGATTCGCGAAGACCGCTTCCTGTTTGCCAGAAAGGACATCAAACCACGTGTGCTCGCGCCGAAGGCCGTGCCGGTCCAGGGCTTCAAGGTCGTGCCGGCCCTGCCGAACGCGAGTGAACTCGAAGCAGCCGCCGCGCGGCGCAACGACAAGGTCGACGTTGGCAAGTACAAGGGCCCGCCGCAGTTGCCTGCCAAGAACGCTCCGGAAGGAACCGGTGACGTCAAGGCGGCGCCGGCGCCCACGGCCGGCTCAGGCGAAACCCCCCTGGAAGACTGGTCGCCGATCCTTGTGCCTGTGAAGCAGGACAAGGGAACTCGCGCGTCCGTGACCTCGATTCTGACCGCGACCCGGAAAGTTCGGTGAGGAGGCATACCATGAATACCAAGTACAAAATGATCGCGCTCGCCGGCCTCGTTGGGCTGGGTTCGCTTCCCTTCGTCGCCTTCCGCACGTTCTCGGGGAACCCGCGTTGGGCCAAGACCGGTCGGTTCAACTACATCGTCAACCTGCATCCCACGTCCTTCCCGAATAGGAGTACTTGGCAGCTGCAGGCGCGCAAGGCACTGAGCGACTGGGACGCCAACGGGATCGGTGGCACCAGCAACGTCAGCGGCTGGCGTTCTGCGACAGGCAACATCAGCAACCACGGTGACGGCACCAATATGTGGGCGTGGGTCAATCAGCCGAGTCAAACCTATCTCGGTGTGACGTTCGTCCGCTTCTCGGGTAGCCGGATGCGCGATTGCGACATCTGGTACAACCTGCGTTACCGCTGGACACCTATGAAGACCAATCCGTGCATCGTGCAGCCGTCGAGTCCCTACTCGTTCCGCGGTGTAGCCCGGCACGAGACCGGTCATGCGCTCGGACTGGCGCACGAGACGCGCGTCCTCAATCAGATGCAGCCGATCTATCGTA
Source organism: uncultured Phycisphaerales bacterium (assembly GCA_964434515.1). Classification (GTDB taxonomy): domain Bacteria; phylum Planctomycetota; class UBA1135; order UBA1135; genus CAYSWE01. The sequence goes on from CAYSWE010000134.1 coordinate 7,512, forward strand.
ATGGTACGAGCCTGGCGCACATTGGCGACACGACGACAAGTTTCACGCGTACCGGTTGCTTGCCGCACGCCGACGACAAGGCTGGCGTCCGCTTCCTCTACCCGAGCAGGGCGGCGGCCTACAACTTCATGTCGACCAACTGGACGTCCGGGACGACCGTCGCGCAGCGCCGAATGGCCGGTTCGTTTCTCCCGGGCCAGTTGTTCACGGTTCCGCAGATCACTCTCGAGAACCAGAGCAACCGGACGCAGCGTGGCGGCTCGGGCAGCACGGGGATCCGGGTCGGCATCTACCTGTCGATCAACTCGACCATCAGCCAGGCCGACACCAAGGTCGGCGAATACTGGTTCACCGGCAACTGGCCAGCGCACGCCACGGGCAACTACACGACGCTGCGCGGACGGATTCCCGCAAACTTCCCGGCGGGGACTTACTACGTTGGGTCGATCTTCGATTGCGCCCACGGAAGCAGCACGAACTGGAACGGCGTCCGGACCGAGGGTCCGAAGTCGCTGTTCGAGACGTCCCGGGCCTACGGTGCGGACAACGCGTGCGAGCATGGTCGGATCACAGTCCGGCGCACGATGGATTTGCAGCCGACCGCATTCTCCGCGAGTTCGACGACGTTCGTGGCGAACGGCGTCTACACGTTCCGTTCGACGACGCGGAACAACGGCAACACCACGACGCCGACGTCGACGAATGGCTATTACATGTCGGCCAACAGCACGATCACGACTTCGGATCGCCTCCTGCTGAGTTTCTTGCTCGGAGGCATCGGTCGCGGGGCGTCGCGCACCCACACAGCCAATGTGCGCATGCCGCTCAACTTGGCTGCGGGGCGTTGCTACCCGGGTGTCTATGTCGACCGCACGCGTGCGATTGCCGAGACGAGCGAGACCAACAATGCGCGCGCCGGTCGCGCGTCGACCTGCGTTGGTCGACCCGACCTCGTGATCTCGGCTCTGAGTGCGTCCGCGTCCTTCCCCGCCGGCGGGACGGTCTTCGTCAGGTCGACGACCCGCAACGTTGGTACCGCGGTGGCTGGATCCAGCCTGACTGGCATTTATCTGTCAACGAACTCGACGATCTCGACGAGTGATGACTATCTCGGCGGCTACCTGACGGGAACGCTCGGTGTAGGGGCATCACGCACCGTTACCACGCGGCACAGGCTGTCGTATTGCCGGCGGAGCGCGGTTTGTTACGTCGGCGCCTTCGCGGACTCGACGCGACTGCGCACCGAAATCTCCGAGAGCAACAACACTCGCTCGCTTGCGCGCCGCTGCATCGCCTACACGGGCGGTGGCCGCTATCTCAACTACCTCTCCCCCCAGCAGGGCAATCTTCAGGGCGCGACCTCGTACACGACCGCGAACATCGATACTCGCCGGGGCGGCAGGATGCGGATTTGCCTGACCGCGCCGCGGGACCGCAACACGTGGTATCTGCTGGTCTGGAGCCGTAGCTCGGGGACGTTCGCATTCGACGGCCTGAGCAACCTGAGCATCGCGCTCCTCAATACTCCCATCTTCCCGGCGTGGCTTGGTCGTACCAATGCCTCGGGCAGCGCGATCGCTGGCTTCAGCTGGCCGCGTGGGGCGACGTTCAACGTCCGTGCCTACACGCATAGCCTGTGGTTCAATCCCGGCTTCACTGCGTTCACCGGCTTCGGCAACAACCGACTGTTCACGCGCCTCGCGCCGTAACACGAATCGGCCCGTGCCGCACGGGACGGTGGCCGGGTCGAGCACGACATGCGTGCTCGACCCGGCTCTCATTTGGGCGGCTTCCTTCGGACTCTGCGGACCTGGGTCCAGTATCTTTCGTTCATGTGCTTGCACTTGGCGAGCGCAAAGCGCTCGAGGAACAAAACTTTGTTCGCGAGGATCTTGTCGCCGAGGCGCCACTTGGCGAGCAGCCGCCATTCGCGTGGAACAAAGAGCAGCGCCCAGACTTCGGCCTTGTCTTCCTCAAGGCCCGACATCGCGTAGCCGTTGACGAAGCCTGGCCGGGGCCGACGCAAGGTGGTGACCGACGGGTTGCGCGCTGCGGCTCCGCCTGCGCCGTAGTGGAACTTCTTTGGGTTGAGCTTGGCCCACTCCGGGTCCTTGAAATACGCCGAGCCGTTCCACTCCTCCTCGAGCATGTGAAAGTACTCGTGGTGGATCACGTGCTGCGCGTAGGCATCGGCGCGGCGCGCCCCGATGCGAAAGTCATAGTAGAGATTCTCTTGCACGTAGTCGGGCAACGCCGAGCGCGTTTGTCCAGCGATCGAGAGGCCGCCGACGAACGCCAGTCCGCGTAGTTTGGATGCCTTGACGAAGGCTTTCGGATACTTGCGGAACTCGTGATCGAACAGTTCCATGTATTCTCGAAGGGTGCGGAGTTCGGTCGGCTTGGCCGGCTGGTAGCGAATCTTCCAGGTGCACTTCGGGATGTCGCGTGCTTTCCATGTCACGCGCAGGCCGTAGTCTCGGGCTAGCTGCTTGCAGATTTGCCCGAGGGTTCGGCGAGCTGGCGCGGAGGCAGTCTGCTGACCGGAGACCGGGAGTTGCAGCGCCAGCGCAGCAACGGCGACGAACGAGACGGCTGGGCAACGTAGGCTCATAGGGGCTGGTTTGCTCCGAGGATTCCGAGGTTGGGGCGATTCTCCCAGTTCAGGTTATGAGAACGCGCGGCGCTTGCGTAGGGCCGGAGCGCCGATCAGACTTTCGAATCATCACCACCTCTAGAGGATAGACCATGGCCCTTACCATCGCTCGTTTCATCGTTGGCTCGCTAGTCTTGTGCGGCGTTGCTCAAACCCAAGACGCCGTCGCCGTCGAGGAGGCTCAGGAAGCGCCAAGCTTTGCGCCGGCGAAGCAGCTTGCCAAACTTGACCGACTGATCGGCACGTGGCGCGGCAAGGGGACCTCCAAGGGGCCGATGGGGGCCATGCCCTGGACCGCGACATCGACCTACAAGAAGG
>CAYSWE010000135.1:0-10461 GCA_964434515.1 uncultured Phycisphaerales bacterium
GTGTACCGGCACCTCGCGGCGTTCTACAAGCAAGACCCGGCCATGCGGAGCGCTTGAGACACCAAGAGAATCTCGCGCGGCTCCTTATCTGCCTGGCGACGCCAGGACTTGCAGCACACGTGCTTCGTGTAGGTGCACCCACGGCGAGAAGTTGAGACTGTCGATGCGCCCTTCGATGTGCACCAAGGACCCGGCAGTCATGCCGGCCAGGCCTGGCGTATCCGCGGGAAGTTCGACCTCGATGGGGCCAACCGAGATCCGGACATCCTGGCCGCCACGGCCACGCACGTAGCCCTTCCAGCGGACCCGCGCGTCTTTGTACTTCGCGAGAACCCGCTTGTAGTCGGCGCGACCATCTTCGACAGCCTCGCAGTCCTCCAGGAACTGCTCGATCTTGGTTTGCGAATCCCGGTCGGCATTCGGTAGGCGCGGGAATCGCGCGACGCGACCGTCGCTCGGTGGCTCGCCAGGTCCGAGATAGAGCGTCTCGCCATTTTCCGGCCAAACGAGGTGGATGTCGTCCCGGACGACGTCGATGACGATGGGCTTGAGTTCGTGTCCATTGAACTTGGTTACGCGGAACCGGTAGCCGTCCTCGGTCTGGTGCCAGGTACCGGAACGGACGAAGTGCTCGCCGAGACGCTGGCTCTCGCTCTGCCAAGTTCCGTCCGCTCGAATATCGTAGCGCAGACTAGCCCGCCGATTGGCGCGCAAGAACGTCGCCCGCGCCGCGGGAGTGAGTCCAAGCGCCGTGCGTTCGACGTCCAAGTGATAGGATCCCGCGATCGGAGTCGGCTGACCGTCCTGGCAGCCGACTACCGCACAGACAAGACCGAGTAGCGCAAATCGAACGCGAGTCCCCATTCCGATGCCCTCCTGACCTCGGTCCTATCGGCTCGTACAAGACTCGAACTGGCCAGCGGACAGAAACCGCCGGCGCTACGAGCTCAATAGCCCCAGAGCTTGATCTCCAACTGCAGCTCGATCCCGGTGTTTTCACGGACGCGCGACCGCACACGCTCGACGAGTTCCATGACCTCCGCCGCGCTCCCATGGCCCCGGTTGACGAAGTAGTTGGCGTGCTTGGTCGAGACTTCGATGTCTCCGGCAGCAACGCCCATGAGCCCAGCTTCCTGAATCATCCGACCCGCCGACTCGCCTTCCGGATTCTTGAAGATGCACCCAACGCTGCGTTGGGTCACGGGCTGGGTCGCGTTGCGCCGCCTGAGCAGATCCTCCATCTCGGTGTCGACCGACGGCGCTCGCCCCTGGTCGAGCTCAAAGGTTGCGTCCGTAACGACGACATCGCCCAGGTTGCCATTGCGGTAGCCCGGCCCAAACTGGTCGCGCTCGAGTGTCCGCAGCATGCCCTCTTCGTCGACGATCGAAATCGACACGAGCCGGTCAAAGGTTGTGGCCACGTGGGTTCCAGCGTTCATCGCTACTGCGCCGCCGACCTGCGCGGGGATCCCGATGAGGCCCTCGAGGCCACTGAGCTTCGCCTCCTTGGATCTGCGCAGCAACGACGGCAAGCTCGCACCGGCCTGCGCCGTAAGACGACGGCCATCCTTGACCACGCGATTCCATCGTTCGAGGTGCAGTACGAAGCCGTCCACGCCGGAGTCGGCGATGAGCAGGTTGCTGCCCCCACCGAGCACATGCAGTGGCAAGCCGTGCTCTTTGCAGACTCGCACCGTGAGCGCAACATCTTCCTCCGCCCAGGGCTCGAGAAACACCGCAGCGGGACCGCCGATCCGGATATGCGACAGCGGCGCCAGCGGGACGCCCTCACGGATCACGCCCCTAAATGCTTCGAACCACCTCTTGGACCACTCCATCGAGTTCTCCCGCCCCGAGCACCACCGGAATGCTGCCAGGCTCCATCTCAGCAAGGATTCGCTGACCAAGCAGTGTCACTGGGCCAGCCGCAGCCGCGCTACCTCCAGCCTGCTTGACCGCGGTGACCACATCCTCGGCACGCACGCCATGATCGAGGGAGGGGTCTTCGCGAGCCGCATAGATGTCGGAAACGAGGCAACTGTCGGCCAAGGCTAGCGCCTCGCCAAACTGATCCAACAGGTGTCGCGTACGGGAATGCTGGTGCGGCTGAAACGCAACGAGGATCCCCCGATCTGGAAACGCCTTACGCACGGTCGCGAGAACCGCCCGAATCTCTGCCGGATGGTGGGCATAGTCGTCGACGAGCTGGCCGCCATGATCGCCCCGCCACACCTGGAAGCGCCGCGCGACGCCATGACACTCGGACAACCCATGGCAAGCGGCCTCGGGATCGGCGCCCGCCTCGATCGCCAGGCTGAGCGCAAACAGTGCGTTGAGAACCTGGAACGCTCCCGGCAACTGCAGCGACACGCGAGGCAGCCGTCGACCGCTGTGGCTCGGGGTGAACGCGTAGCAGCCGCGGACTTCCTCGACGTCGATCGCGCGAAGATCGGCAAACAACTTGGAGCCCACGCGGATCACGCGAACGTCCGCGGGCAAGCCGTGCAAGACGACGTCGGGGACGTCCTCGTTGATGAGCAACGTGCCGCCATGGCGCAGGTTGCGTGCGTAGTTCGCGAACGACTCTTCGAGATCCTCCGGCCGCGGGTAGCAGTCGAAGTGATCCGAGTCGAGGTTGAGAATCGCGGCAAACGTCGGCCGCAACGCGTGGAACGAACGGTTGAACTCACAAGCCTCGACGACAAACAGATCGTCGGTGCCGCCGTGGCCGTTCCCCGGTAGATCAAAGACCTCGCCGCCGACGAGGTAGGACGGGTCGTGTCCGGACGCACGCAGCGCCGACACGGTCAAGGCCGTCGTCGATGTCTTGCCGTGCGTTCCTGCCACCGCGATCGTGCGACACTGGGTCGACAACGAACCGACGGCCTCCGAATAGAGCAGACACGGAAGACGGCGCCGCCGAGCCTCCGCGACCTCTGGATTGTCATCGGGAATCGCCGCCGAGCGAATGACCCAGCCATCCTGGAGTGCCGGCAGCCGCGGTCGGTGTCCAATCTGGACATCGATGCCAAGCTCGCGCAGAGCCCCTACGGTTGCGGTCGCAACCAGGTCGGATCCGGTGACGTGAACTCCGTGCCCATGCAGAAGGCGCGCAAGCCCGGACATCCCACTCCCGCCACAACCGACGAGGTGTACGGAGCGTAGGGAGACCTTCATTGGGCGACGCCCCCGACGGCAGGCCCGGCACACAGGCGGCGCAGGTCGCGAGCAATCGTCCGAGCCCCGTCACGAGCAATCGCGCAGTGCGCGTCTCGAGCAATGGACTCCCGCAGCCGGTCGTCGGTGAGCAGCGTCGTCAGCGTTGCCCGGCCGAGCGCCCCGCCAAGCTCCGCCTGCGGCAGCACGCGAAAGCCGCCGCGTGCCGCGAACCACTGTGCATTGCGCAGTTGATGTTGATCCGCATGCCACGGATACGGAACAACGAGCCCCGCCCGTCGCGCCGCGGCGAGCTCCGCGAGCGTGGTTCCGCCACCGCGGCAGATCACGAGATCGGCGAGCGCATAGAGCGAGGCGACCTCCCGCTCGAACGAGCGAACGTCCGCGGAAACATCGGCCTTGGCATAGGCAGCGGCGACCGCGGCCTCCTTGTTCGGACCTGTGATATGCACGACGTGCAAGCGTTCACGCAGAGCTGCATCCAGTTTGCCGATCAAGACAGGAACGCCTTCGTTCAAGGCCAACGCCCCCTGGCTCCCACCGAGCACCACCACAGTGAGCGGCGCGGAGGCGCCGTATCTGAGGCGTGCCACGCGCCGGTCCAGCCGACCGAGTTCCGGCCGAAGCGGTGTACCCGTGCACCGCGCGGCATGCCCGGCGAAGGCATGCGCGGTCTCGGGGAACGCTGTGTAGATCCGACGGGCGAAGCGCGCGAGGCGACGATTCGCGGCGCCCGGCACGACGTTCTGTTCCAACAACGCAACCGGGATCCGCAGCGTCAGCGCCGCGACGACGCACGGAACGGACGCGCGCCCACCAAGCCCGACTACGACGTCGACGCCGATGCCCTCCATCAACCGCCGTGCGGACGCGACACTCCTCGCCAACGTCAACGGCAGCCCGAACCTTCGACCGACGGACGGTACTCCGTGCACGACGAGACCGTCGATGTCCACGAACTCCGACTCGATCGCGCGACCTCCACGAACGAGGTGAACCGCGCCACCGCTTGCGAGAACGCGCCGCCCCAACTCGATCCCGGGAACGAGGTGCCCCCCGCTGCCGCCACCACTCAAGAGCAGTCGGATTGGCACGACACAGTCCTTACTTCAAGGCGCCTACTTGGAAGGCAGCGCGGGAACGCGAAGTACGCGCCCGATCGCCAAGACTTGACTCTTGCGCATACCATTCACCCGAGCCAGGTAACCCGCATGGCGCCGCGCCTTGTAAAACCGCTTGGCGATGTGCTCGAGCGTGTCGCCCTTGCGAACCCGGTAAACACGTGGCGACGTGCCCTTGTGGGCCGCCCCCTTGGACTTGGTGGTCGCGTGCGCCGTGACCGCATCGGGAATCGTCAAGAAAGCACCGATCTTGAGCCGGTCGGGATTCACATGCGGATTGGCGCGCGCAATGCGGCGCCATTGGCGCGAGGAACCCAACTCGCGCTTGGCGATCTTCAACAGCGTGTCGCCCGAACGGACCTTGATCTGCCGCGCCGCCCGCTTCTTCGGTCGCGGCTGGCTCGGCGTATGGCTGGTAGCGCTGGCTTTGGAATGGACCGTGGGGTCGTCCTCCAGGAGTGTCGGCGTCTGGGCCCGCCAAAGTTCGTCGGGAAAGGTGCTACGCCGTTGCCGCGGCGGCACCTGCTCGAGCTGTTCGCCCGAAGACGCCAAACGGTCCGCAGAGTCCGGCTGCACCGCCACACCAGGCTCGACGCGGGCCAAGTCCGCCGGCGGCTTCTCACCTGGCACGAACCCATCAGCCTTTCCGTCGTCACCAAAAACTCCCACGCCGACGATCAACGCACACAGTACGAAGAGCGCGAGAAGACCGTACTTCTCTACGTTGCCCACTAGAAACCCTCCCAAGGCTCGCCTCTAGTTTGGCAAGCCGATGAACTCAACTAACGCGAGGACGCCGCCCGACGACCACGCGCATCCGACGCACCCGAGCTTGTCGCACCGGCGCTCGCTTTCGCGATGTTGGCCAGGATACCCACTGACCCGAGCGCAAACACGAGATTCGTTCCACCGGAACTCAAGAACGGCAAATCGATCCCCTTCTCGGGGATCGTAAACGTAACACCCAAAATGTTAATGCAGGCCTGAACGACGAGCGTCATGCCGATGCCGAGGGCCACGAGGAAGTGCCAACGTGACGGCGCAAGCCGCGTAATCCGCATCGCCGAGGCAAACAGCAAGCCGAACAGAGCCAGAACGAGCAGGCTCCCGAACACGCCTAGCTCGTTGCCAAGAACCGCATAGACGAAGTCGTTGCGCGCTTCCGGCAGGAAACCCATCTTGATCCAACCCGCCCCTGGCCCTTCGCCGGTAAGTCCACCCTGAGCGAACGCAAGTAGGCTCCGACCAAGCTGATAGCCGGGTTCGCCAGAGCCGAACTCAGAGAGCCGTGTGCGTGAGTGCGAGAAACCACCCAACACGAGCCAGAGAGCCGCACCAGCAACGAGCATCAGCGTGGCGCTGTGTCGCAAGAGAACGCCGCCACAAAGGATCATGATGCCGCACGTCGCCGTCACAAAGAACGCGTGTCCGATGTCGGGCTGTTGCAGCAGCACGAGAATCGCCAACGTCGGCACGGCAATGATCGGGAGGACTCCGTGGCGGAAGTTCGTGATCGAGGCACGGCGTCGCTCGAGCAACTCGGCGGTAGCCAAGACGGCGACGACCTTGAGCAACTCGACCGGCTGCACGGACGTGAAGCCAATGTCGATCCACCGATAGGCCCCGTGTGAGCTGTCGCCAACGAGCCGCGGAACCAGGCAGAGAAAGATCGAGGTGACGAATGCCGGCAAAACGAGTTGGCGCGCCTTGTCGAGCCGGATGAAGTAGGCGACGAGGAAGAACGCCAGCCCCAGCAGGACACGGAGCGCGCGCCCCATGAGCGCCGGCCAAATCCCGCGCCACGGTCCATCCACGCTTGCCGTCATGATGAACCCGAGCGCAACCAGCCCGAACACGGCGAAAAGCAGCGCCTCACGCCAGTAGCGCTTCTCTGCCTCATAGTCATCGATGATCACACGCGGCATACTGGCCCCCTACCGCACCTTGAACAGGGCAATGCTCGACACTGCGAGAACGATCGCTACGCACCAGAAACGCACGACGATCTTGGTCTCGGGAACATTCTGTTTCTGGAAGTGATGATGAATCGGCGTGCACAGGAAGACACGCTTGTGGCGTAGCTTGTAGGACGCGACCTGGATCAAGACGGACGCGGCCTCGATTACGAATACGCCGCCGACGAGCAGCAGGCCAAGCTCCATGCGACTGGCGACCGCCGAGTAGCCCAGCAACGCACCAAACGGCAGGCTGCCCACATCCCCCATGAAAAGCTGCGCCGGCGCGGCATTGAACCAAAGGAAACCTAGCGACGCGCCAACGAGAGCAGCCAACAGGACAGCGACCTCCTGGCCACCATCGACGTAGAGCACGAAGAATCGCGACGCGAAGGTTTCATCGCCGACGATGTAGTTCATCGCGGTCATCGCGATCCCGGCGATCGCCAGGCAACCCGCTGCGAGGCCATCCATACCGTCGGTCAGATTGACGGCGTTGGCGCTGCCACAGATGGCCAGGAAGACGAGGAGCAGGAACGGAATCCCGAACCAGACGCGCAGATCGAGAAACACGTCCTTGAGGAACGGGAGCACGAGGACGCGCAGTCCGGACTCGGGGCCATCGCGCCACAGCCACAGCTGCAGTGCCAGCCCAACACCGAAGCCGAGCGCCGTGAACGCGATCATCTTGGTAGCGAAGCTGATGCCGGGCCGAGTCGGATGGAACAGCTTCACGCTGTCGTCCCAGAGCCCAATCGCTGCGGCAACGACAAACACGGCGAGCCCGCAGATCACCAGCGGCTGGTCGAGCCGGCACCAAAGCACGGCCCCCATGAGCAACGCCGCCCCGGTGAGCAACCCGCCCATGGTCGGCGTCCCAGCCTTCCCGTCGGGTACGATCTCGCGCCGTTCTTGGCCCAGCTTGGTCAGGTTCTCGCCGACGTTGCGCCGTCTGAGCCAACGAATGAACGCCGGACCAAACAGGATGCAGAAGGCTAGCGAAGTGACGAACGCGGCCGCGATTCGGAAAGACGGGTAGCGGACGAAGTAGGGAAAGCCGTGCTGTTCGTTGAGCCAGCGAAAGAGATGGTAGAGCATCCGAGGCCCCGGCTAGTGTTGTGGAGACAGCTTCGGCATCAGCCGAAAGCGCCCGGTGCGGCTTGTGGCGCGACCAACGCGTCCACGGCCCGATCCAAGCCAACGCGGCGCGAGCCCTTGAACAACACCAGGTCGCCATCCGCGAACAACGAACCAAGGTCGACGATCATCGTGTCCACGTCGGGGAACGACACTGCGATCCCGCCCCCACTGCGAAACGCATCGCCAGCCTCGCGCGCAAGTGGACCCACGGTGACGAGCACATCGACCCGGCCGGCCAGCTGCGGCGCGAAGGACCGGTGGATATCGACACGGTCTTGTCCGAGCTCGAGCATGTCACCGAGTACGAGGATACGACGCCGCGCGCCGGTGCTCGTGTCCAATACCGCGAGCGCAGCCAAGAGCGACTCAGGGTTGGCGTTGTAGCTGTCATCGAGCACGCGCACGCCCGACGGAGCGATCTTGGACTCGAGGCGCCGAGCAGGTGCCGGCAGCGTCGGCAGTTGGGTGAGCATCGCCTCGAGTCCAACCCCGAGAGTATCCCCCACGAGCAGCGCGGCGAGCAAGTTACGCACGTTGTGCTGGCCCGGCCGCCGCAACTCCACTGCGCTCTGCCGCCCCGCGCCGTCGAGAATGCGGAGCGCAACACCCCGCGACGTTGGACGCAAGGATTCGGCCCGCAAGTCCGCTGCGTGCGTGACACCAAAGGTCCGCACCGTGCGCCGGCCAGCCCGCTGGCGCAGAGCCAAACAGCAGGGGTCATCGGCATTGAGGATCACGGTGCCGTCAGGCGGCAGCGCGTCGAGCAACTGTGCCTTCTCGTCGAACACGCCCTGCACCGAACCAAGACCTTCGAGGTGACTGCGCCCAATCGTCGTGATGACGGCGATCGTCGGCGCCGCGACTGCGGACAGCATCGCCACCTCGCCAGGTGCGTTGGTGCCGATCTCGACCACACACAACTCGGTGTTTGCACGCATGCGGAACAGCGTCAGGGGTACACCGATCGCATTATTGAAGGAGCGCTCCGCCGCGACCAACGTGAACTCCGGTGCCAGCAGATGCGCCACCATCTCTTTGGTGCTGGTCTTGCCACACGATCCGGTAATCGCAACGACTCGTCCGCTCAGATCGCTTCGGTACGAGCGTGCGAGATCGAGCAGTGCCTTCCGCGTGTCCTCGACGACGACGACGAACACGTCGGGATCGACCGTCTCCGGGCAGCGCGTCACGAGCAAACCCTCGGCGCCGCGGGCAATCGCCGCAGCGATCCAATCGTGACCGTCGTGGTCCTCGCCGGACAACGCCACGAACAGCTCGCCAGGACGCAGGGTCCGCGAATCCGTCCCGACCCCGCGGGCAACGCCGCTGCCGCGAACACACACGCCGCCCGTCGCCTCGGCGATCCGCGCGGCGGAGAGCAGCTCGGCGTCGGATGCTACTGGAAACATGGCATTACCGGGAACGAAGCCAATTCTCTACCTCCTCGCGGTCATCGAACGGCAGCATTCGCCCGCCGATCGACTGGCCGCGCTCGTGCCCCTTGCCCGCGATCACCAGCGTATCTCCGGGTTCGGCCAGAGACAGCAAGTGGCGGATCGCCCGCGCCCTGTCGGAACAAACCTCGGCAATCGCACAGCCCTGGTCGACGAGCGCGATCCCATCGAGGATCTGGTTGATGATCTGATCGGGATCCTCGCCGCGAGGGTTGTCGTGGGTCACGACGACGTGGTCGGCAAGTTCCGCAGCGATGCGCCCCATGATCGGCCGCTTGGTGTGGTCGCGTTCGCCGCCGCAACCGAATAGCACGCGCAGCTCCCCCTTCGTCAGGGGACGCAACGACGTCAGCACCTGGCGTAACGCGTCCGGCGTATGCGCATAGTCGACGAACACGTGGAAGCGACCAGCGTCGATGCGTTCGAGCCGTCCGCGGACCGGCCGTGCCCGCGACAGAGCATCGGCGACCCTGAGGCTACCGATCCCCATGGCGATCGCGCACGCCATCGCGGCGAGCGCGTTGCGCACGTTGTGCACACCGACCAACGGCAACGACAGATCGACACAGCCATCCGGCGTCCGCACGCGCACACGAGTACGTTCCAAATCCGCGTGGAGGATCTCGCCACGCACGTGCACACCGTCCTGGGGCAACGCGTCGGGAAGCGTGCTCCCCAACGCGTAGGTCACGACCGTAACCTCGGGACCGATGACGGCCGCCATGCTCTCGGCCGACGCATCGTCAGCCGGCAACACTGCAATGCAGCCGGCCCCAAGCCCGGCGAAGAGCCGAGCCTTCGCTGCGGCATAGTTCGCCATGCTGCCGTGATAGTCGAGGTGGTCCTGCGTCAGGTTGGTAAAGACTGCGGCCTCGAAGCGCACCGACTCCGTGCGCCCCTGGTCGAGAGCGTGCGAACTCACCTCGAGGACGGCGGCCTGCACGCCACGGTCGACCATCGCCCGAAGGTAGGACTGGATCTCGACCGGGCCCGGCGTCGTGTTGTGCGCATCGAGAACGACTTCGTTCGCTCGCGAGACCGTTGGTCCGATTCCATCGCAAGCTTCGGGACCGAGCCGGTACTCGATCGTACCTAGCAAACCGACCGGACGCGCATCGTCTTCGAGGCACAACCGCAAGAGGTCCGCGACGGTCGTCTTGCCGTTCGTGCCCGTGACACCGATCACGGGAATCGCGTGGGACGGCCGGCCCTCGAACTCCGCGGCAGCACGACTGGCCGCACGGCGCGCGTCATCCACGACGAAGCACGGCACCGAAACCGGAAGGGGTCGTTCGGCAACGACCGCAACGGCACCTGCGCCAACCGCGCGCCCAGCGAACTTCGCCCCATCGATCCGGTTCCCCGGTACGGCAAAAAACACCCAGCCCTCGCGCACGCGGTCGCTGTGGACGGTCATCCCCATCACGGGACTGTCGCTAAAGCGCAAGACCTCGGCTTCGGGCAGGATTGCCCGCAGGCGGCTGAGGCTCTCGACACTTCTCTTGGCTTCGAGAACGGGCACAACGCGATCGTAGTCCTCGGGCCCCACCGGCTGCAAAGGCAGTCCTAGAGGTTCCGGGGAAGATTCGCGCGCTACTGTCGCGGTTGGTCCGT
>CAYSWE010000136.1:0-10417 GCA_964434515.1 uncultured Phycisphaerales bacterium
TCGATGCCGTAACGTTCGAACTCGATCGCATCCCACGCCGCCGAGCGCGCGGGGTCCGCCATGAGGCGCGCTCCGCGGTAGAAGTGCGAGAAGTCCGACCCCCAACAAGCCTGCACGTCGAGGTGCTTCTTGTTGAGATCCAGGTGCGGGTTGAATGCCGTGTCGCCGTGATCGGTGTATTGGCCCACGACGACCAGCCGTCCCGCGTCGCGCGTGAAACGCATACCCTCGACGACGGCAGCCGGCGCGCCGGTTGCTTCGATGGCCACATCGGCGCCGCGTCCCTCGGTTTGTTCGCGGACCCAGACGTCGCGCTGCTCCACGGTGTGCGCGCCGATGTCGAGAGTCGCATCGGCGCCCATGGCGCGCGCCACGGCGAGCCTGGTCGGGGGTGCGCCGACGCACAACACGCGGCCGGCGCCACTGAGCCTCGCAAACGCCACGGCCGACAAGCCCACCGGGCCGCTACCGAGCACCAACACCGAATCGCCGATGCGGATGCGCGCGAGATCCACCGCATGAAGCGCGGTCGGCAGCGCGCAGCCGCCCGCCATGAAGCGCTCCTGGTCGACGCCATCGAGCCGAATGCAGCGCACGCCTGGCTTGAGATAGGCATGGCTGGCCCAACCTCCGCACAGGCCATCCGCGACGCCATAGGTGATGCCGTACACCTTGCGCTCCGGACACCGTGTCGTCGCCTTGGCGACCAGACAGTGCCAACAGGCATTGCAGGTGCGATGCACATCCAAGAACGTGACGGAATCGCCCTCGGCAAACGGTCGACCGTGAACATCACGCATGCGCCCGCGCAGCTTGGCGATTCGTCCGACCGAAACATGCCCGGGAATGATCGGATAGGGCACGCCGGCGAGACGCGAGTCACGCAGGTGCACATCGGTCCCGCACACCTCCGACAGGGTGATCTCGAGCAGCGCCGAGTCTTGTTCGAGCGCCGGCTCATCGAACTCGCGCACCTCCACCGGGAGCCCGGCACCTGGCATGACCGCGGCGCGCACCTTCACCGAAAACTCCTCGCGGCGGCCTCCGCGGCACGCATCGTGCGCAGCACGTTTCCGCCCACCACCTTCTCGACATCGTCGTCGCTGTAACCCCGCCGCAGCAGCTCGGCGATGAGATCGACGTACTTGGATACGTCTTCGAGCCCGCGCGGCGTCGACTCGATGCCATCGAAGTCAGCGCCAATGCCGACATGGTCGATCCCAGCAACATCGCGGATGTGGTCGATGTGATCGGCAACGTCGGTGAGTTGTGCCCGTGGAACGCTGCGCGCCGCGTCCCAGATCGCGAGCCCCGGCTCGACCGGCTCGCCAGCGGCTTCGAGCCGGGCCTTCTCGACCCGGCGCATCGCCCAGTGCTGACGCACGGCCTCGTTGACGAACGACGGGACGAAGGCGACCATCACGGTGCCGCCGTTGTCGGCCACCTGGGTAAGCACGTCGTCCGGCACGTTGCGCACATGATCGCTGAGCGCGCGCGCCGACGAATGCGTGAATACGACCGGAGCTTGGGTCACGCGCAGCGCATGGTGCATGACTTCGACCGAGACGTGCGCGAGGTCGACGAGCATGCCGAGTCGATTGAGTTCCCGGACGACGGCTTCGCCAAACTCCGTGAGTCCGCCATGCGCGCGCTCGTCGGTCGCCGAGTCCGCCCAAGTCGTGTTGGCACTGTGCGTCAAGGTCAGATAACGCGCACCCAGCCGCCAAAAGGCCCGCAGCACGCCAAGCGACTCACCAAGGCAATGCCCCCCTTCGACACCGATCAGTGAGGCGAGTCGGCCCCCCTGATGGATGCGCACGACGTCATCCGCGGTCCACGCGAACTCGAGAGTGTCCGAGTAGCGGGCGATCATTTCGTGGATGAGGTCGATCTGCTCCAGCGCGGTGCGCACGGCCACGTCGCCCGTCTTGTCGCAAGGGACGTAGGCAACCCAGAATTGCGCGCCAAGCCCGCCCTCGCGCAGGCGCGGCAGGTCGGTCTGCAAGGCCCCCTGGCGAACGCCCAGGTCCAAGCGATCCAAATCCCGATTGGCGCGCATCCACACGGCCCATGGCAGATCGTTGTGACCGTCGACCAGCGGAAACCTCGCGAGCAGAGCTCGTGCGCGCGTGATCGTCGCGGACGCTGTCGGCACGGGCGCGCCTCAGCTTTGAGCCAAGAGGCTCTCGACCGTGCGTTGCGCTTGGTCGGGAAAGGCAACGCCGAGCGTGTGCTGCTCGTCTTTTCGCCAGCTCTTGACCGCGTCGCGCAACACTTCCAGGTAGGTCGCACGATGGCGCGCGCGCTCGGGTGGAATGTCCCCATGAACGATCAGAATACGGCGCTCCGGGAGCCACGATAGATCGGTCAGGCACTCCTCGAGAGCGTCCCAGTTGCTGCCGAAGTAGTCCGGAAACGAGAGTGCGCCAGCGAGCGCGGCCAGGACTTCGCGCTTGCGACGCAGCCCGCGCGGGAGCCGCACGACGCGATCCCAGGCCTTGTCGTCGAGCACGGCTCCTTCGCGCAGATACAGGAAGCC
Organism: uncultured Phycisphaerales bacterium; assembly: GCA_964434515.1. GTDB lineage: Bacteria > Planctomycetota > UBA1135 > UBA1135 > CAYSWE01. The sequence goes on from CAYSWE010000136.1 coordinate 2,540, forward strand.
GCTGCCGTCGTTCGAATCGGCCATCCTCATCGCCTCCGAAACGTCCACTTGACTCGGCGAAAACTCTTGTAGTGATCCGCCGTGTAATACACTTCGCCCTTCTTGCCGATGATGATCCGCTGTGCACCCGGGCCGCGCTGACCGCGCGTCGGATGCACATACTCGTGGTAGTAGCCACGCGGTTGCCGCGGCAAGCGCCGCTCGCGATTGCCGAACACGGATCCGTCATTGCGGTGGCGATGCTTGATCCCTTTTTCGATGCGCTCGAGCGTCGGCGCGAGATCGGTGCGACCGTTGGGGCCATGGACGATCAACGAACGCCTCTTGGGAGCAGCCTTCTTCGTTATGGCCTTCTTCGCGACCGGCTTCTGCACGGTGCGCTGGCGCGGCTTCGCTTTCGGCGTGGTTTGCCTGGGGGCGACCTTGGGCGCACGGTCCTTAGGCACACTGCGCGAAACATCGTTGGTCTGCGGCGCCTGCACGACCGTCCCGCTGTCCGCCTTCTTGCCGCCCTCGCCACCGATCTTGAGATACCCGAGCCCCGCGGCAACGAGGGCAATCAAGCCCAGGACGATCCCCATGGGGCCCGACGTCTTCTTCTCGCTCAAAGCGCTCCTCCGATCACCAGCTGACCGACAGCTGGGACGAGCTACGGAACCATCGACGCGAAAGCGATGCAAGGAGCAAGTGGGCCAGGAGGCCGCTACCTCCCGCCCGTACGCGGCTGGTTACTTCGCGGCGACCGGCTCTCCGCGGCGCAGAATCTCGTCGACCGACGGCGGGGTCATCTCCTCGATGGTGTAGGGGATGCCCATGGTGCCGGCTTCGATCCAGTCATGCGCGCTGTCGAGCACCTCGCGGCCCACGGCGTATTTCAGCGAATCATCGTTGCTCCACAGGTCGTGGAACAGCCGCTTGATCTTGCGGCGTCCGTTGCGCGCGGCGAGGTCAGCTAGGCGCTCCGCGCTCGGCGCTGCCTCAACGCCCATCTGGCCAAGGCGATGCGCGCGCGTCACCGCTGCGGTGAGTGCAAAGAGCTCGATCGCGATGTCGATCGTGCGGAACAAAAACGCCTGCTTCTTCTCGAGCTTGGCCTGATAGCGCGCCATTCCGTAGAAAATGCTGCGCGCGAGCTTGCGTGACATGCGCTCGGCAAAACGCACGTGCGTTGCCAGCTTGCCGAACTCACCAAAGCGTGGCCAATGGCCCCAGCCAAAGAAGCGCGATGGGAACCACACGCCATAGAATGCGAGAACCTTGGGCAGCGCGCCAAGCTTCTTGCCCATCGACGATCGCGGGTCCACCAGATCACCAGCAACCTGCAGGTGCTTGTCGACGGCCTCGCGCGCCATGAACAGGTGCATGATTTCGCTCGACCCCTCGAAGATCAGATTGACGCGGCAATCGCGCATCATGCGCTCGACGCCGATGGGCGTGTCGCCGCGCGCCGCGAGCGAACTCTCCTTTTCGTAGCCTCGTCCACCGCGCACCTGCAAGGAATCGTCGATCGCGTGCCACGCCTGGACGGTGTTCCACTCCTTGGCGGCCGCGGCCTCCAAACGAATGTCCACGCCCTTGCGATCGGCGAGCTCGCCGACGAACTCAGCCACGGACTCCATCGCGAACGCGGTCGCGGTCAGATCGGCGATCTTGTGCGCGACGGCCTCGTGCTTGCCAACCGATGCGCCCCACTGCACGCGAGCGTTGCCCCACTTGCGACACATCTCGACGAGCAGCTTCACGGCTCCCGAGGTGGCCGCCGGCAGCGACAGCCGACCTGTGTTCAAGGTCACGAGCGCGATCTTCAGCCCCATGCCCTCCGCACCAATGAGATTGTCGACCGGAATCTTGACGTTCCGAAACGCGACCTGCGCATTCGAGAGCGCGTGCAGCCCCATGAAGCGACAGCGGTGCTCGACGACCACGCCCTCCCACGCGGTCTCGACCACGAAGCAGTTGATCTTCTTCGTTTTCGGGTTGCGCGCCATAACGACGAGGAGCTCAGCTAGCGTGCCATTGGTGCACCAGAGCTTGACGCCGTTGAGGATGTAGTGCTTGCCGTCCTCACTCAGCTCGGCGGTCGTGCTGAGCTTGCCAGGATCCGATCCCACGGCGGGCTCCGTCAGCGCGAAGGCCGAGATCGCCCCCTTGGCGCAGCGCGGGAGATACTCGCGCTTGAGCGCCTCCGTGCCGAACAGTTTGACCGGCTGCGGCACGCCGATCGCCTGGTGCGCCGACAAGAGCGCCGTGACGTTGGCGTCATAGCTGCCGAGCAGCTTCATCGCCCGCACGTACTCCGGGTGCGTAAGCCCAAGGCCGCCGTACTCGGCCGGAACCTTCATGCCAAAGGCGCCGATCTTGGCGAGCCCATCGAGAACCTCTTGTGGGTATTCGCCGGTGGCGTCGATGGCGACCGGGTCGACGACATCGCGAAGGAACGTCTTCAACTTGTCGTAGAACTCCAAGAACTCCGGCCGTGTTGGTTCCTCGGCAGGAAACGGATGGATGAGATCCAGGCGGAAGCGCCCGAGGAACATCTCCTTCAGGAAACTCTCCCCGCGCCAGGTCTTCTCGCGTGAATCCTCAGCGAGGCGTCTCGCCTCGACCTCGTCCTTGGACGGTCCGCTCATCGTCGCAATTCCCCTTGTTCCACAGTGGATAGCGCCGGAGAACCCGAGCGCCTACACACCTTTCGGATAGCAACCCTGGCGAAATCGAGCCGATGCGATGGGACGCTTGCCGTGGGACCTACGGCGCACGACGCCAACGGACGCTAGACTGGCGCTATGTGGAACGTCGTCGTGCTAGCCGCCCTGTTCGTCCCGGGCCCCCAGGCCACCGCCGACGCGCGGCCATCGTCAAGACGCCACCGCCGCCGGGTCGCGGTCACCGTCGTCGACCGGACGGGAAGCAGCGTGCCCGAGGCCGAGGTTCGCTTCATCGGGCGCCCGATCCCTGGGGTCGACCTTGGGCAGCTCGACGAGGTGCGTGTTCGCTGCGACCAGCGCGGGCGTGCGCGCGCGGGACTCTTGCCCGACCGAAGCTATAGCGCTTGGGCACAGTGGCTCGACTCCAAGAAACATCCTCGACAAAGTGCGATCCTCGACGGCGTCGGACGAACCGCTCGCTTCGTCGAAGCAAGCAAGAGCGCGCCGCGACAGCAGCTGACCCTGCGCGGCCTCGTCGCGTGGAACCGGTTCGCCCCGCTCGGGGCCCGCGTACGCCTTCCTACACGGACGTTCTTTACCATCCCGATGCCGATCGGGACGGATGGCAAGGCCGAGATCCCGCCGATCCCGCTGGGCGCCGCCGCGCGCTTTGGTGCCGAGTTCCTCGGTGCCCGCCAACCACTCGCGGGGACGTGGACCAGCGCGATGCGACGCCGGACGTTTCCGCTGCCACCACCAACGCTCGAGCGACTCACGGTATCCGACCAGGCCGGCCGGCCCATTGCTGGCGTGCAGATCTGGGTGCGCAGCGGCCCCTCCGAGTGGAGTTCGTGGGGATTGCGCGGCAAAACCGATGCGACCGGGCACGGCGTCGCGGCACTCGCCACCGCCACGTTGCTGGGCTCAATCAACTTCGAAGTGCGCCTGCGCAAACCCGGCTACCAGGACACCGGCTTCGCTCTTCGGTGGGGCACGGCACTGCTCGGCCACGAGCGACTGGAGTCGAAGCCTGCGGTCTGGCCGATCGTGCTGCGAAGCGAAAAGCCCATGACCGGCGCGATCCTCGGCATCGCCGGCAAACCCTTGCGCAACGCCACGATCGTCGTCGCGTCCGACACCTACCACCGAGCAAGCGCAAGGACCTGGGTATCGCGATACGCCGGGTACGAGGTGCACCACACGAGCCCCAGCGGTCAAATCGTCGTCCGCGGCATGCCGGTCGGCCAGAAGCGCGTCGGCCTGACCCTCCTGCTGCCACGAGCACAACGCGACTTGCTCGAGGCCCGCCTCGCCGGCTGGCCCGCACCCGCAGCGGCGCTCCCGCTTCGCCTCCGCCGCGACCGCGAGGCGGACGCAGGCTTCGGCGACCTCGACCTGCGCACCTGGCACCTCATCCGGGTGCGAGTCGTCGGCCCCGACGGCATGCCGATTCGGGCCGCCGCCATACGCGCATTCCGAGGCAGTTGGCTCGCTCGCGTGAGCCAACTCGGAACGACGTCGCCACCCACCGACCTTCGCGGGCGCGTAACCCTCTTCAAGCCTCGCACCGCGGTGCACTTCGCGTCGTGGGACCTCGAACGCGGTTACGCCTTCCATGACATTCCCAAAGGCGTAGAGGAACCCATCGACGTAAGCCTCCGGCCGTTCGCGATTGCGTCCGGGCGCTGCGTAGACCAGGCCAACCACCCGGTCGTGGGAGCCGAGTTGCGACGCAAGGGATGGGATCAGACCGGAGGGGACCAGTATGCGCCTTTGGCTAGGTCGATCTCACTGCGGCTGTCCCACGTCCGGACCGACGCCGACGGCCGATTTCGCTTGCGCTTCGTCCCGGCCAAGGGGCGGATCGACCGCTTCCAGTTCGTGAAGAATGGACGCAAGAGCGCGTCTTTCGAAGTCAGCTCCGAACCAAACACGGACATCGAAGTCACGCTGCAATGAGGCGCAGCGGGACCGGTAGGGGCGCTACGAGTTCAGCGAGTCGTTCTCCATCTGGAGTTCCGACGTGATGGCGCGCTTCGCCTCTTGCGCAGCGACGTCTTCATACTTGCCGAGCGCGACCAATCGCGGCTTCGCGTGCGGTCCGAACGCGCGCAGCACGTCGGCGGCCTTCTCCTGAACGGTCCGCTCCGAATCGTCCTTGGCGAGCGCGAGGATGGCGTCGGCCGTGGCCTCTACGGTTCGACTCTCGCCGAGCGCCTCATGAGTCTTGCGCAGCGCTTCGAGAGCGACGATGCGAACGCCACGCGAGCCATCACGCAGGCATTCGACGAGCACCGGGACCGTGCGCTCGTCCAGCAAACTGCCGAGAACCGTGATGACGCTGTAGCGCAGGTCGGGATCCGCGATCTTGGCGAGCAGCGCGTCCGTGACCTCGGATCCGGGGAACTTGGCGAGCACGTCGGCGGCGATCGATCGAATCCACCAGTCATCGTCGGACGCGAAGATCTCCTTGACGATCGGGACGATGCGCGCGTCCTCGGACCCAGCGGCCATGACCATCGCGCCGACACGGACGTCGTCGTCCGAGTCGCGCATGAGCTCGATGAGCGGCTCGATCAAGTTGTCGGCCATGCGCAGAATCGAGGCGTGGGTGCGCTCGCGCAGCCAGGTCGCCAGACCACGGCTGTGCAGTAGGTAGGCACGCAGCACCTTGGTCCGATTGGGAATCGACGCAAGCAGTTTGACCGCGACCTCGCGGAGCTTGAGCTCCTCACTCGCGAGGATCGGAAGGAGCCGTTCTTCGAGCTTCGCCTCGGGCTCGGAGGCAAGCTTGGCCAAGGCGCGGACCATGAACGACTGCGACTCGCGGCCCTCCTCGGGCAAACGAGCGAAGAACGGCTCGACAATGTCCGGTTGCGGCTCTGCGGCGAGCGCAGCGATCGCCTCATGGCGAATCGCGTCATCGTCGTCGTGCAGCAGCTCGAGCAGGATTAGCCGGATCGTCGGGTTCTTACAGCCGCGCCTGAGGATGCGCACGGAGCGCCGCCGCACTTGCGCCTGAGAGTCCTTCAGCGCGGACTTCAGGAAGCTCAAGAACTCCGGCCACAGCGGGTGCACACCGATGATCTCGAGCGCGATGAGTCGCTCGTCCTCGAGCTTGGAGTGCACAAGCGGGGCGAGCGCGTCACAGAGTGCCTGCATCGGTGACTGGGCCGCGAGCTCGGCGATTTCGCGCCGCAGCTTCGGTTCGATGCCAAGCATCGCGTCGACCAGCAACGCGAGCAGCTTTTTCCCGGCCAGACGCTCCATGCGTTGGCTGGCGAACTCGCGGACCTTGGGATTCGAGTCCGAAAGCATGAAGAGGATCGAGCGCGCCCGCAAATCCGCGTGCGCATCGATCTCGGCCAACGTGCGTCCCAACTCAGCGTTGGTCGTGTACTCGTGCGCCTGAACCTTCTTGAGCAGGTTCGGGAGACTCGCGGCTTTGCCGCCACCGAAGAGTGCCATGGCTTCCCCTCCCGACTAGCGTCGTAGCTGACGCGTGTGGGCCATCTCTAGATCACCGAGATCCGAGGTCTCTTCGCCGCGCTTCGACTTGATCTGGTCGACGTAACGCAGGACTTCGGACCCATCCGAGCACGACGAGCGCGCGGTCTCCTCCGAGATCAGGTCCTTCTCGTAGAGCTGGACGATGTGCTGATCGAACGTTTGCCAGCCCTTGGACTTCGACTCGCGAATCACGTCGTAGAACGTCCGTGACTGATCCTCGCCGTGGATCGTCAGCTCGCGCACGCGCAGACTCGAGCCCATGACTTCGACCGCGGCCACGCGCCCGCCCCGCTCCTTCGGCAACAAGCGTTGACTGACCACGAAGCGAAGCACCTCCGCGAGTCGTGTCCTGACAAACTGCTGTTCGGTCAGGTCGAACATGCCGACGACGCGACCGATGGTCTGGCCGGCGTCGATCGTGTGCAACGTGCTGAGCACCAGGTGGCCGGTCTCGGCTGCCTTCAGCGCGATCTCCATGGTCTCGCGATCGCGGATCTCGCCGATAAAAATCACCTTCGGCGCCTGACGCAGCGCAGCCCGGAGCCCCTCCGCGTAGCTCGTGAAGTCGCGACCGAGCTCGCGCTGATTCATCGTCGCAGCTTTGTGCGGATGCACGAACTCGATTGGATCCTCGAGCGTGATCACGTGGGCGGGGCGCTTGACATTGATGCTGTCGAGAATCGACGTCATCGTCGTCGACTTGCCCGATCCGGTCGCGCCAGTGACGAGGACGAGCCCGTTCATGAGCTTCGGGATCTCGTCGAGGATCGCCGGCAAACCCAGCTCTTCGGTCGACGGAACCAGCGTCGGCAGGGCGCGCAGAACGACCGAGTATTCGCCGCGCGCGCGAAACACGTTGACACGAACCCGCCGCCCATCGCCGAGCGTATGCGCAGAGTCGCAAGCACCCGTCGCGTCGAACGAGGTGCGCAGCTCCGGCGCCTCGGCCATCAGCGCCAACGCAATCGCCTCGGTCTCCTCCGACGTCAGCGGCTCCGGTTTGAGCTCGAAAGTCACCGGCTCGAGTCGACCATGCACTTCGATCTGCGGCGGCTTGCCAACGGTGAAGTTGAGGTCGGAGACCCCCTCCTTGAACGACATCATCGCTGCCAGGACGTCGTCCAGATCTTCGGTATCCATCATCGGTCAGACTCCCGGCTTGGCCATCGACCGTCGCGTTCCGCGCACAGACCCCGTCGCTTTGCTGCCATGCCCCTTGTCCTCGAGCATCTCTCGATACTCTTCCGGAACCGTGGCGAGGTAGCCAACGAAGCGCTTCTTGTCCTGCGCCTTTTCGAAGGCCTCGTCCGGCGCGATGATGTCCTTCTGCAGGAGACCCTCGATCGCGTCGTCGAGCGTCTGCATTCCCAGCCTACGACCGGTCTGCATGACGTTGATGATCTGGTGCGTCTTCCCCTCGCGGATCAAGTTGGAGACCGCCGGCGTGCCGACGAGGACTTCGAGCGCGGCGACGCGCCCGCGCGAGTTGGCCCGCTTGAACAGCGACTGGGCAATCACGCCCTTGAGCGACTCGGCAAGCGAAGCCCGCACTTGCTCCTGTGCATCCGTCGGAAAGACATCGATGATCCGGTCGACCGTCTTCATTGCGCTAGGCGTATGCAGCGTGGCGCAGACCAGGTGCCCGGTCGCGGCCGCCTCGAGAGCCAGGCTGATGGTCTCGAGGTCGCGAAGCTCGCCGACGAGCACGATATCCGGATCC
>CAYSWE010000137.1:0-8553 GCA_964434515.1 uncultured Phycisphaerales bacterium
GAGGACCTCGACCAAGCGATCGCGTTGCACAACGCCGTGCCACAGGGACTCTCGTCGGCGATCTTCACCTCGAGTGTTCGCGCCGCCGAGCGCTTCATCTCGGCGACGGGTTCGGACTGCGGCATCGCCAACGTCAACCTCGGAACCAGCGGCGCGGAGATCGGCGGCGCGTTTGGCGGCGAAAAGGAGACCGGCGGCGGACGCGAATCCGGATCCGACGCGTGGAAGATCTACATGCGGCGCCAGACCTCGACGATCAACTGGGGAAACGAGCTCCCGCTGGCACAGGGCATTCATTTTGGCGACTGACGTGCACGGTCTGCTCGCGACGGCCGCCATTTTGGTGACCACGGCGTCCGTCGTTGGGCAAACCTCGCGCAGCGCCCAGGCTGCCAACGTCATCCAGCGCACCCGCCTCTTGGGGACGGTTCTCGACGCGCAAGCCAAGCCGGTCGAGGGAGCCGTCGTGCGACTCTATGCCGTCCCCGTGATCACCAAGTACGCGACCTTCGGACCGCCCGACGAGCTTGAGATCGTGACCGACCAGCGCGGTAGGTTCCGCGCGCACATCCTCCCCGAGCTTTCCTACGCGGCCTGGGCCAGCAAAGTGAACAAGTCGGATGCCGGCCTGCTCCGGGTGTCCGGCGTGGTCACTTCGGTGGGCGCCGACCGACCGCTGCGCCTGACCCTGCAGGGCACCATGCCTGCCATGCTGCAGATTACGACGACCGGCCACGCCGCCTGGAAGAAGTACGCACCACTCAGCGTCGAGTTGCAGCACGACAGTGCGCTCGCGCTGCTGCGCACGGCGCCGCTCACCGCCGATGGACACGCCACGATCGCCGCGATCCCACCACCGTTCCGGTTGCGCGTCCTCGACGCGCGCGGAGTCGAGATTGTCCGGCAACCTTACAGTCGACCACCGAGCGCGAAGCTCGAAGTCCAGGCGCTCGCGCCTTGGACGACGCAACAGGTTGGCGTCCGCTCGATCATGACCTTGAAGGGGATCGCATCCGCGACCGTGGCGCTGCGCACCCGGGCCGGCCTGCACGTGCTCGGCAAAACCGATCAGGAAGGCATCGCAACGATCGATCTACCCAACCCCATGGGGCGAAACCGGCTGATCGCCCTCGCCCCTGGCTACGCGGCCGGCCCCGTGCAGCGCAGAAAATGTAAGAAGCCTCCGCTGCACAAGGGACGCGCGACCGAGCTTCACTGCCACCTAGGCGAGGGTTTCGAAGCGTCGGGCCGCCTGCTTGTCGATGGGAAGCCGGCGCGCGGCACGATCCTGGCGCGCGTCACGGGGCTTCACTACGAGGAACAGAACAGCCGCTACCTCGACGAGTTTGTCGAAGCCATTGCGCTCGACGACCAGGGGCGCTTCCAGCTGCCGTCCTGCCTCGACGAGTTGCCGCCGGTTTTGGATTTCGTGCCGCCGGCGAAAACTCGCGCACTCCTTGCCGGCAAGGGTCGCTCGATTCCGCCGGTGCTGCTGGGACTCGCACGCCTCTCGAAGGACCAGCGCGACCTCGGCGACATCGACCTCGCCAAGCTTGCGCCACTGGTCTTGCACCTCGAGCTTCCGGATGGTCGCCCGGCGCGCGGCGCGCGCATTCTGTGGATCCATGGCCGCGGGCGGAGCAGCCTTGGCGTCAAAGCGGCAACGCTGCGCGCGGACCGACGTGGACGGCTGCACACGCTATCGCCGCCCTACCCGAGCGACATCGACCTAATCATCCAGGCAGACGAGGCGTTCGCCCTCGGCCGTCTGCGGCTGGGCCCGACCAGCGGCTCGACCGACGTTCGAGAGATTCAAATCCGACTGAGTCCAGGCATCGTGATCCGCGGGCGCGTCGCCGACGAGATGCAGGTCCCGTTCGGAGCCGAAGTCCGCCTCGCGGCAAACCGGGTAGCGAACGGAATCGCAAGGGGCGCACACGCAGACGGAGAGGATGCCAAGAGTTCGGGGTTCGAGCCAGTGCGAGACGCGGCCACGGCGGCGCGACTGCTGTACGGGCACACGCTCGGGTTCCGGCTCGAACCCGATCGGTCGTTCCGCCTCGCCGTCCCGCGCTTCCAGCTGACCTACAGCGTCCAAGTAGGTCGGCTACCAGCGCAAAAGCTGGTCCTCGGCAGCGAGCCAATCCAGGACCTTACGCTGCACCAGCGCTGAGCGTGCATACTGAGAGGATGCGTTGCCCCGCCGGTGTGCTCACGATTTTCGCCATCACGGTCTCGGTGCCTTGTGCCTCCGCCCAGGACTGGCCGCAGTACCACGGCCCGTCGCACAATCGTACCGTCGCCGGCAAGATTCGCGATCAGGCCTGGCCCGAGACCGGCCCGCGCGTCGCGTGGCGGGTCAAGACGAACCGAGGGTTCAGCTCGGTGGTCGTCGCTCACCAGCGCGCCTTCACTCTAGTCACGCGTGACGGCAAGGAGACCTGCTTAGCCCTCGCTGTGAGCGACGGGGACGAGCTCTGGGCTACGCCGGTCGGGCGCGCCAAGTATGACGGCGGAGGTGATGCCGGTGCGCGCGGCAACGACGGCGGCGACGGGCCGCGCAGCACGCCGAGCATCGACGACGACCGGGTCTACGTGTTCGATGCGCAGCTCGGGCTGCACTGTCTCGCGGCCTCCGATGGCAAGCCCATGTGGGAACAGGACCTCCTCGCCGACTTTGCCGGACGCAACATTCCTTGGCAGAACGCTGCGTCTCCGCTGGTCGACGGCGCCGCCGTGTTCGTCGCCGGTGGCGGTCCCGGCGAGTCGTTGATCGCGTTCGACAAGAAGTCGGGCGACGTCCTCTGGAAGGACTACGACGAGCGCATGACGCATGCGACGCCGATCGTGGCCACGCTGCATGGCGTGCGCCAGATCATCTTCTACGTCCGGAAGGGGCTCATCGCGGTCGCGCCGAAGACCGGCAAGACACTCTGGCGGGTGGACTACCCGTACCGCACCTCCACCGCGGCTTCGCCTGTAGTCGACGGCAACGTCGTCTACTGCTCCGCTGGCTATGGCGTCGGCGCCGCGGCCTTCGAGATCGCCAAGGACGACGCTGGGTTCGCGGTGAAGCTCTTGTGGCGCAAACCCAACCGGCTCATGAACCACTGGAGCACCCCGGTCGCCAAGGACGGCTACCTCTATGGGATGTTCAGCTTCAAGAAGTACGGCAAGGGTCCCTTCCTCTGTGTCGACATCCGTACCGGCAAGACGCAGTGGTCGGTCCCAGGTTTCGGCCCGGGCAACTGCATCCTCGTCGGCAACGATCTCCTCGCTCTCAGCGACAAGGGCGAGCTCGTCGTGGCGGCAGCCAAACCGGACGCCTACGAGGAGCTTGCCCGCGCCGACATTCTGCGCGGCAAGTGCTGGTCGACTCCGGTCTACGCCGACGGGCAGATCTACGCGCGGAGTACCGTCGAGGCCGTGCGCGTCGATGTCTCGGGCGGTGCCACCGACGAGCCAAAGAAGTAGCGCGCCAGGAGGAGGGCACCGAGCAGGAGCAGGCCGCCCGAGGCCCACACGCTCCACCAAAAGACGCGCGGGTGATAGACGAAGCGAACCTCGTGCTTGCCAGCCGGAACCTGGACGCAGCGAAACGCACCGAACGCCGCCTCGATGGGTACAGTCGCGCCGTCGACCGAGGCGTGCCAACCACGCAGATTGCCGTCGAGCACGACCAGCCAGGCGGCGCCGTCGGTCGTGGTCGCGACGGTGAGCGCTTCGAGGCCACGCTCGCGAATCGTCGCCGTGCCATGCGTCATGACCGAACCGACGAGCGGCGGCGTGCCTGCGTCGAGCCCGACGTGCTCGGTGACCGGTCGCGCCAAGAGTTCGGCCGCGTGCTCGCCGCGCACGAAGGAGCGTCCCGTGAGGTAGACCCGCGGCGCGGCGTGGGTGTTCTCGGCAACAACGAGGCTCGGGCCGCTGTGTACGACGCGGAAGTGTGCGGGCAACCGGTCGCCACGCCTGGCGACGACCAGTCGCGCGGCGAGCACGTCGAAGAGCGGCGTCCCGACCATCGAGAGCTTACCAACGGACCACTCGGGACGCGGGGTCGCGGCGGGATAGTCGAGATAGAACAGGTGTTCGCCGTAGTGCACCGGTAGCACACCATCCACACCCAGGCTCTGGCGGATGCCATAGGTGAGCATGCTGTTCATGGGCAAGACACCGGGGTCGCAAGCAAAGACGCGTAGGTCTGGGTCGGCACGCGAGGCTTCGGCCAGGAAGCGCACGGTCTCGGTCGGCGGATAGGTCTCGGACGCATCGAGCGCCGGCTGGAAACCGACTCCAGGAAGGACGGCGAAGACCACCGCGGCAACGGCGAGCATCGCCGCCGCCAAGCGCGAGCGTAGACCGACCGCCGCAAGCCCGGCAAACACCAAGGCGACGCCCTCGGGCCAGAGATAGCCAGCGGACACCGAGAGCGTGCCGCGCAACAGGCCGTCGACGACGAGCACGCCGACGAAAGCCAGCACGAACGCCGCACCGTCACGCAGGCGCCGCGACCGTTGGGCCGCCGACATGTGCGTAAGCCCGGCGACGGACAACGCAAAGAGCGGCCCGACCAGGAGCGGGACCAACGCAGCGATGCGCGTCGGCTCGAGCAACGGCAGGGCAAGCCGCGGCAATGCGTAGAGCGGAGGAAAACGCCCACCGACCAGGAGGACGAGCACGAGGACCACACCGCCCCAGCGCACCAAGCGGCCTGGCCCGGCTGCAAGGACGAGGGCAACCAAGAGTCCGACATGGCTCTGCACGGTTTCGATGAAGCGTGCCCCGGACACGACGCCGTCGCCATGCACAGGATGGCCCAAGAGCCACGGGAAAAGCCAGGTCGCGAGGATGCCATCGCCGCCGCCGAAGCGCCCCACAACACAGGCGCCCCCGATCAGGATCCCGATCGCGGCCTTGGCTCGCCCGCCGCCCGAGCGAAGCCCCAGCGCGACCAGGAGCAGCGCCAAACCAATCACGCTGGGCCAGGCGGCCTGCGCCCAATCCACGCCTGCGGGCAGCGCACCGAGGTTGCCGCGCAGGTTGCGAAACTCCCCCTGTGCGACGTAGCTCAAATACGGCAGCCACGCAGGCAGCGCGATCACCGCCGAGAGCAGCCCGGCCAGCGCCAGGCGCGCGACAGCGCGACGGCGCCGAGCCGCGCGCGCGATCACATACACGAGCAGGAATGCGGCGAAGAACAGCGAGGTCTGCGGGTAGCCGCCGAGATTGGACACGCCAAGAGCTACGCCAAGGCCGACGACGGGCAGCAAAGCGGCGCTAGCGAGTAAGCCTTCCGCAAAGTAGAGCGCCAACGGCACCAAGCTAAACACCTGCTCCGGCGTATGCAGGCGCCAGAGCGACGCGTACGGGCCCGCCGCGACCAGCACCGCGCCCAACGCCGCCGCCCACCACAACGGCAGACGCACAGCGCCGAGCAGCCGGCGCAGCCACAGATACGAGAACACAGCGCACAGCACAAAGCGCAGGACACCGAACCAGGTGAGCCCAAGCGCCAGGCGCCAAGGCGAGAAGGCTTCGCCCCGCGTCTGGAACCAACCGAGGGCCAGGTGGAATGGATCCAAGAGCCCAACCTGAACGTTGCCTTCGAGGGGCACGCCCGCATAGATCCCCGCGTCCCACAGCGGCAACTCCCCGTGCTCATGCAGCTGTCGCTGCACGTAGGCAAGCTGCGGAAAGACATAGAAGTCCCAGTCACCCAGCTCGGCGTTGTGCGGATGGCCAGCCGCGCGCCCCAACTCGCTGCGCCAAGGCTCGACGGTCAACACTGCGTCGGTCGACCACATGCTCTTCTTCGCGAAGAACACACCGGGCCAGAGCGCCATCGCCAGCCCAAGCGCAACGAGAAAAGCGAGCAACCCCTCGCGGGAGAGCACGGATGACGACGACCCCATGATCGGCCGATCCTAGCCCCGATCCTTCGGGAACACGCACACCAGGCTTCCCACTCGTCGAGCTTCGCCCGCAGCGCCATCCCAAGCGAACACGGGCAAGCGGCGAGACTGAGGCCGAAAGGCCCTCAGGGCAGAGACAGGGAGAGGACGAGTGGCCCGGGGTTGACGAAGTTCGCCGAGGCGACCTCTGCGTCGAAGCCGCGTGGCGCAGTTTGCTGCAACGGCCGGGCGCGGGGCCGCGGCGGGAAGTCGTCGAGATGGTGGGCGAGACGGCGGGCTAGTGGGATTCTGCCGGTGACCCCAAGGGCCGGGAGTAGGACCACGGCCCACTGGCGTCCGCTCGCTGGCGGTTGCGCCAACGCGCGCAGAGTGAGCGCCTCCAACTCGGGGAGTAAAGCGTCGGCGCGTGTGCGCAAGACTTCGATGGCGAGATCGGCGGCCGGGCGCGCGAGCAACGGCCGCACGCGCACGGTCGCGCGCGCGCGCCGCGCCCAGAGCCCGATCCCGAGGATCCCTAGCAGAACCAGCAGCGTGAGAAACAGCCGCCGACGCCGGCGACGGGCTTGCGCTTCGAGCAATCGAAGAAACACGAGGTCGTCGTACTCGCGCAGGCCGGCCGAACTCACTTCGCCGCGAGAACGAGCACCGGGGCAAACCCTGTGTCGCGCCGCCCCGTGCTCGCATTGGGGTCCTGCGAACGGACGAGCGCCACGCCGAGCTTGGGCATCGCGCCGATCGTCGTGCTAGCACCGTTGGTCGCGGTCAGCGACAACGCGTTGGCCGTCGGATCGAAGAAGAACCACTGCGTATACACACGAGCACCAACCAGCCCGGCATCCTTCGGCAAGGGTAGCTCCCACTGCGCTGCTCCAGTCGGGAAGTTCTGGAGCGCACCGACGACGCGGCCCACACTGAAGTCCTGCGACGCGTAGACGAAGCAGCCGGGCGCTCCGAGTCCCGCGAGATCGAACGGCAGCTTGTTCTTACCCCACTGCTGATTGCTCGCGCCGATCGTCAACAGGGCCAGCCGGCCGGTCGGTCCATCGGTCGTGCACACCAGGGTCCCCCCCAGCAACGCCCGATCGGCGATCCCGTTGCTCTGCACATCGGCGTGGCCGGCGCGCCAGCACGAACGACCGAACGTCGTCGCGGCCCCGGTCGAAGCATCCATGGCGTCGGCGAACCACGACTCCGGAGCAGCCTTCGTCGCATGCGGACGGTGGATGAACTCGAGGCACAGGTTGCCCGTCTTCGATGGCGGAATCTGCCTCTGCAGTACGATGTGCGCCGAAACCGACGGGATCAAGCTCGCCACGCGGGTTCCCGCGGAGAGATGCGGAGAATCCGTGACGTGGTAGGCACCTCGATAGACCACGATCGGCGTGTGCGCGTGGTTCTTGGCGAACGAAGTCGACAAAGAGTTCAAGCTGGCCGAGGTCCAAGAAGCTCGGATCTCGAGGTCGATCCAACCGCCCTTCATACCGCCTGGCATGGCGTCATTGGTCTGCGCATCGCGCCGCACAATGATCCGCCGAATCGGTTGCCCAAGCAAGGGCCCCAGCTGCCCCCGCGCAACGACCATCTGTGTTTTGCCGGCAAAGCCACCGAGTAGAAAGGTCTCGACATTGGCGCCCTCGACTCCTGTGGCGCGCGCCGGAACCGCTTGCGATCCCAGCTGTGCGCGCGGTGTGCCGATCAGGGCTGTGCCGCTCAGTGCCAGAGCAAATGCGCCGAGGCCAAGGCCCGGGCGAGGAAGTGAAGCGAACGAAGATCGGCGGAACATAGGAAACCTCAGGGGTCAAGAGGAAGGAGAGTGCTACGGATACGGAATCTCTCGCAGTGCAATCACAGAGGAAAAAGAAGGACCATCACGAAGAAGGCTCAATATCGACGCAGAGATTGGCGCTGGCGTCGATGCTATTGCCATCGCGCAGATACAGCCGCTTGCCAGCCTTGAGCAATCGCTTCGGGATCTTGAACTTGCGCCCTTTGCCGACCTTGGCCGAATGCGACGCGCCATCGCCGATGCGATACTCGACACGCCCCGGCTGCGAACCGGAGTAGACGACCTCGACATCGCCGCCAGCGCTCGGCGGGTCGGGGCGGATCGTGAACACCGAATGCCCCGATGCCGGATTCCCAAACGGCATCACGGCGAGGACGATGCCGGCCAAGGCGAAGAAGCCCGCTTGGGGCCACGAGAAATGCTGGATGCTACGCAAACTACAGCCTCCACGAGTCGAGGGCTTGTTTACAGGAATCGGGCATAGCTCGTCAACCCCTGTCCGAAAGAAACGTTTGCGTTGCATTGCGCGGGGACCAAGATCGGTAGGTTTGGGCTGCGGTTAGGTCAAGCGTCGGCGAACCTCCGGCGCTTCGAGACCCTCGAGTCCGAACACGCTTCGTGGACAGCGATGACGTCTTCGAACTGCCGATCGACTCCTTCACGGCGGCGGCTCGCTTGTCGCACATCGCGAAACCAGGATCCAACCAAGTGAATCCCGTGAGCACATTTCTGAGTGTCGACCCCGCCGTTCTTCATTCACTGCGAGGTCAGCGCGCAGTCCAGGTGTTCCGCGAGCTTCTGTGGGCTGAGGCAAGGCGATGCAAGCTCGCTGCCAGCTGCGTAACAATCAACGAG
>CAYSWE010000137.1:8653-10358 GCA_964434515.1 uncultured Phycisphaerales bacterium
GTGGGCTGAGGCAAGGCGATGCAAGCTCGCTGCCAGCTGCGTAACAATCAACGAGCCATCGTTCAAGCCATGGCGACAGTCAGCAGTGCAACAGGAGCTGTTCGGCGGAAAGCAACCATCGCGGGCAGCACTCGGGACTGAGGTAGTTCGATGCCTTGAGGCGGGGGACCGCTCCGTCTTGGTGTCATTCGGCCGCGCCCCATTCGCATCGGCGCATCCGCGCATGACTACGGCGGTTGGCGCCGGATTCCGAAAGTAACGGGTCGCAGCCTTGGGGGACGTCGTTATCCTCTGCGGCCGCAAACTTGGGCTTGGCACCGCAGTGCCAGCCGTCTCTCGTTGGAAGGAAGAAAGAACGCGGGCAACCCGCGGCACCGCATGTTCCGTGGCAAAACAGTCAGCGTCGTCGTCCCGGCATACAACGAAGAGGAGACCATTGGCAACGTAGTCAAGGACTTCCTTGCCGAACCACATTCCGACGAGGTGGTGGTCGTCGACAACAACTGCCGCGACCGGACTGCGGTCCTTGCGCGCGAGGCAGGAGCGCGTGTGGTGGCGGAGTCTCGCCCCGGATACGGCGCGGCGCTGCTCGCTGGTATGCGCGCCGCCACCGGCGAATCCATTGTGCTCACCGAAGCGGACGGGTCATTCAAGGCCAGTGACATGATCAAACTGCTCGTTTACCTCGATGACGCCGGGCTGGTCGTGGGGACGCGCACGACGCGTCAGATGGTGCAACAGGCCGCCAACATGGGCTTTTTCCTGCGCTGGGGGAACGTGGTCATGGCCAAGTATCTCGAGCTGCTCTGGTACCTGTCCCAAGAACCTCGCTTCACCGACGTCGGCTGTACCTATCGCGCCCTGACTAGGGAAACGCTCGACCGGATCGAGGGCTCGCTGACGTCGGCAGGCCCGTCCTTCTCGCCAGCGATGATGTGCGAAGCGCTGATGAAGGGCGCCCGCTGCGTCGAAGTCCCGATCAACTACTGGCCGCGGCTGGGCGGGGAATCCAAGCACTCCGAAAGCTTCCTCAAGGTCGCAAAGACGGCCTGGGGCATGTTCCGGGTCATCACCCGCAAGCGGATCCTCGGCCGATGACGTGCCCGAGAGACCGCCGCGCGGGTAGACTTGACCGTCCCGCCGTCCATCTCGTGCCCGTTCGAACCGATAGAGAATCCGTGAGTTCATGAGCAAGCATGTCGTCATCCTCGGGGGCGGCCTCGCCGGGCTTTCGTGTGGATACGAAATGTCCAAGGCGGGGATCCGCGTCACCGTGCTCGAGCGTGAGCCGGTGGTTGGTGGTATGGCAAACTCGTGGTCCGAGGGCGACGTCGCCCACGCGGGCGAGGCCGGCAGCGACTATTTCAGCTACGACTATGGGCCGCACCGTTTCCACACCGGCGAACAGGAGCTGATCCGCCACGTCGAGGAGATCCTCGGCGACAACCGCGTGCCGGCCAAGCGGCTGTCGCGCATTTATATGGACGGGAAGTTCTTCAACTACCCGCTCGACGCCAAGAACGTGCTCAGGAGCATGTCGTGGTGGAAGATCCTGCACGTGCTCTTCGACTACGGCTGGACCCGCGTCTGCGACCTTACGCGACTGCGCAAGTACGACGACTCCAACTTCAAGCTCTGGACCGAGCGTCGCTTCGGCCGCGTGCTGTCGCAGATGTTCTTCGTCGAATACACCGAGAAGGCCTGG
>CAYSWE010000138.1:0-10335 GCA_964434515.1 uncultured Phycisphaerales bacterium
TGCTCGAACCGCGGGATGAGTTGTTGATCGTCGTGCGAGAGGAGCGCACGACGCAGGCCTCGATCCAGCTCGCGTGGGACGATGGCATGGATGCGACTTGGCTCATCCACAATGTGGTGCTCACCAACGGCCCGCTCGCGCACGACCCGCAGGTTCGCAAGTGCTTCGACCTGCAGGCGGCGATCGACGCGAAGACCGAAGAGACGGATCTCTTGAAGCAGGAGATCGAGCGCTTGGAGAAGCGCCAGGAGCGGCTCAGGGCCAATCTCGCGGCCGGCGGCCACGACCGGCAAGCCACCAAGTGGCGCAGCGCGCTCGGCGAATCGGAAGATCGGCTCGTCGACATCGAGGATTCGGCGATCCCGCAGAAGCGCCAGGAGATTGCCGCGCTCGAAGACCAGTTGCGCACGGCGCTGCTCGACCTGTCGGCCGAATGGAGCGACGTGGACGCCTCCAAGACCCCATAGCGCCGGCGCTCTGCTGGCACGGGCCGGCGAGTCAAGTCGCGTGAACGACCGCGACGAAGTAGTCGACCATCGGGGGTGCGGTTGTCGTTCAGGGGGAGTTTCGTAGTTGGCATGGCCGGCGTGTGCGTCGTGGGCTGGCTGCATGCCCAGGCCGCGCAAGCTCGCGGCGATTCGCCTCGCACGCTCGAGCCGCGTCGTATCCTTGCCCTGTCGGACAGCGCGCAGAGCGATCGGTCGAACGGCAAGCTCGATTTCGTCCACGAGTTGTGCGCGCTGCCGCTCGAGTATCTCGGGCTGCGTGTCGACTCATGGGACCTAGACCACGGTCCGCCCGAGGTCGACTGGGCACAAGTGCGTGGCATCCTCACCGTCGTGCGCCGACGTCGCGCCCCGGCGTGGCTCCTGCCCTGGCTCGAGCGAGCGCGGGCCGAGCACGGTGTCCGCATCGTGCACCTCGGCTCGGTCGAAAACTTGGGGGCACCGGGCGCGGTGGCGCAATGGTTCGCACGGCTCGGACTTGAGCATGTGGAGACCCGGGTCGACGATCCGTTTCGCGTCGAGCGCATTCTCACTCCGTGGCGCGAAACAGAGTATGAGTCACGGCCGATCTACCGGGCTTCGCACGTTGGTCCGCACAACCTCGTGTCAAGCAACGAGGCCTGGTTGACCACGCGCGACCGCCGCGACGTACTCGACCAGCGCACGCCGATCGTCACGGGTCCGTGGGGCGGGCTCGGTCTGGATCCGTGGGTCGTGAGCGCCGGTGGGGCCAACGACGAGCGGCGCTGGTACTTGGACCCGTTCGCGTTCTTCGCGGTCGCGTTCGATACGCGGGACCTCCCCGCGCCCGAGCCGTTCGTGCTCAACGGGCGGCGCAAGTTCCTGCTGCACATCGACGGCGACGGCTTCGAGAGCATTTCCACGGTGGATCGCGGCCATTGCTGTGGTCAGGTGTTCCTCGAACGCATCCTCAAGCGCTATCCGTTGCCGGTCACGGTCAGCGTCATCGTCGCGAGTCTTACCGACGACCTGCGCCCGGCCCAATCCACGGATCGGATGCGCATCGCGCGCAAGATCTTCGCACGTGACAACGTCGAGGTCGCGAGCCACACCGTTCTGCACCCGCTCGAATGGCGTCGCCAGCTCACTCCTTCGACTCCGCCGCACACGGTCGTCTGGTACGGCTCGCTCGCTGGTTATCAGCACGACATGGTGGCCGAGGTCCGTTCTTCGATCGAGTTCATCAACCGCTACCTCACGACTCCTGACAAACCGTGTCGTGTTCTACTGTGGTCGGGCAACGCAAACCCGCGACCCGACGCGATTCGCGAGGTCGCGCGGAGCGGCTGCGTCAACCTCAACGGTGGCGTGTATCGGTGGGACGAGCGCTTCGACTCGGTCGGTTTCGTTCCGCCGTCGGGGAAGCAAGTGGGCGGTGCCTGGCAGACCTACTGCGGCGCTGCCAACGAGCAGGTGTTCGAGGGCTACTTCACGTCGACACCGCTTGCTTTCGCGCACCTCGACACGACGATCGAGAACACCGGGCGGCCGCGCATCCTGAAGCCGGCGAACGTCTACGCGCACTTCTACTCGGTCGAGCGGCCCCGGCGGCTGCGCGCACTGGCGAGACTGATCGAGCGTTGGGGACTCGAGGAGCGGACTGCGCCGGTGTTCGCATCGGATGTCGTCGCTGCGGTACGGGCTACGCGGGAAGGCTGTCGCATCGATCGACGTGACGATGGCTTCGAGTTCGAGGCGTTTGGTGCCTGTCGTTCCGTTCGATTGCGCGCGATCGGCCGCAACATCGACTGGGACCGTTCGCTCGGAGTCGCCGGAGCTCTGCGCGCGGGGCGGTCCTTGCACGTGCATCTGTCGGCCGGCGATGCACGTCTGGTCTTCCGGAAGCATCCGCAGCCACGCCCACACCTGGTCGAGGCCAATCACGAGCTGGCGAATTTCGAGCGCAGCACCACCACGATTCGTTTCGTTTCGGAGGCGCACTGCCGTCGCTTCGTCGTGCTCGGTGGCTTCGCTCCGCACGACGAGCTCCGCGTGACGTTCGATGATCTCGACTTTGGCCTGGCGGCAGACGAACACGGTCGAGTGGAGCTCCGCATCGGCGATGCCGGTTCCACCCACGTCGAGGTTCGTGCGCAGTGAGACTGTCACGGTGGAACATCCTGCTGTTTGCGCTGGCCGGTGCGGTTGGCATCGTGCTGCTCATGGGGATCCCCTTGCCCGACGCTGGGCGCGGCGGTGTGGATCCGCGCACGGGCCGGCGGATTTTGACGGCGTGGGACCGGCTCGAGCGTGCTCGTCGTGACGGCGACGCGCGGATCGCGCTGAGCAATCTCCGTGACATTCGTCGAATCGAATCCAGCGAATTGGTCGAGCGTGCGATCGTCGCGCTCGAGGCCGAGCTTTCGGTTCCGCCGAAGGCCGACGCCGTGGCGGCGCGACGGCTCTTGGAGCTGGGGCAGGATGTTCCGAAGCTCGTGGCGGCGCTCCGCAGACTCATGCACGACACGGAGGTCGCGGCGGCGACCGAGCGCTTCTTTGCACCGCTCGACGCGGACCCGAGTCGCTTCTTGGGTGGGGATGGTCCCGACGGGCTGGCGCGCGCGCTATCGCGACGGCTGCGGTCGTCGGGCGAGCCTCCGGCGCTCAGCGCGTTTGTCTCCGTCGTCGACCGCTTTACCCGCGCCGGCCGGACGCGCGCCCGGCAGCGATGGCTCCTGCGCGGCCTGGCGGCCTGGCCCCGCTCCGCGCAGCTCCGGGATCGCCTGGTCGCGACCTACTTGGCGAACCACGCGGTCGAGGCCGCCGCCGCCGTCCAGTTCGCCGTTCCGTCGGAGCGGGCCGACGATGCTGCCTATCTCGAGCGAACCGTCGAGCTCGCGCGCTGGATCGCAGCACCACGCCGCGAGGCCGACGCGCTCGAGAAGCTCGCCCGTCTCCGCGACGAACGCGCCGATCACGAGCGGCTCTTGGAACTCTATGCGTTGCTTGGCGAGCCGAGCAAGGGCGTTGCCCACGCGCTGTACTTGGCCAAGAGCGTTGGCGATCTCGCGCTGCGCGAACGCGCCGCCCTACTGGCGATCGAGGACGGTCAGGTCGAGTCGGGGCTCGACATGCTCGTTTCGATGACCGACCAAGCCGCGGACGCTGTGCGTTGGTACGAACGGATCGCGCGCATCGCGGAACGGAACTTCGCGTTCGATCGGGCGATCGAGTCGCTGCAGGCTGGGCGTCGGTTGGCTCCGGACGATGCCGCCGTGGCGGCGCACCTCGAAGCGCTGCTGCGCCGGCTCGATCGCCCAGAATCACTCGCGACGCTGCTCGAAGCGCGCATCTCTCGAGCTCCCGGGGACCTCAAGGTCCTGCGCGGCCTGCACGAACTCGTGAGTCTGTTGCTCGGCCTCGGTCACGAGGACCGCGCTCGCCGCTTGTTGGCCCGCGTGGTCGCCGCCAAGCGGGATCCGCGCGCCTTCTTTGCCGCGCTGCCGGACCTCGATGCTGCGGGCGCACGTGGCCTGGCGCGCTACGCCGCGCAGGCAGCAGCGGGAGTCGATGCCGGGATGTTGGCCGGGATTGTCCAGCGGCTGCGTCCCTTGCTCGACCACGCTGAGTTTCGTGACGTGGCGTGGCGACTGGTGCGGCGATTCCCCGACGAGCCCATCGCGATTGCACTGGAGCGCGAACTCATCGACTGGCTCGAGGATCCGCGCGAGCGGGCTCGGTGCGCCGGTCGCCTGGCCCGGCGGCGGAGCGAGGACGAAGCCTTGATCCGATTCTGGATCGACCGAGCCAGCTGGGCCGGGGATTCCGTCGCCGAGCGGGAGGCACGCAACGCACTCTTGCGGCTGGCTCCTGACGATTCGGACAATTTCGATCGGCTGGTGCAGGCCATGTTTGCCAGCGGCGATCCGGAACGGGCCTTAGAGCTCGTTCGAGCACACGTGAGCCGTCCGGGAGTCACGGTCGACCAGCAGCTGCGTGGCGCCGAGGTGCTGTTTCGCGAGTCGCGACTGACGGCCGCTCGGGTGTTCTACGCCGCTGCGCTCGAACGCGAGCCGCGCAACGCCATTGCGTTGCTGCGGCTCGGCCAGATCGATTCCTGGAGCAAGAATCCGGCGAGCGCCGTTGGGTTTCTGGAACGGCGCTTGGCCGTGACGGACGCGGACCGGCCTCGCGTCGAGTTCTATCTCGGGGAGGCGTTGTACTCGGTCGGACGCGGGCGCGAAGCGAATCCCCACTTCGAGAGTGCCTTGGCGCGGATGCGGGCCGTGGGTGAGCCTACGAGCGAGCAGCGCAGCATGATCGCGCGCATGCTCGTTCGGCTCGGTCACGTGCGCGAGGCTCTGCCGATCTTGTCGGAACTGGTCCGCGCAGAACCACGCAACGCCGAGCTCGAGCTCGACTATGCCGACGCGTTGCGTGTGGTCGCGGATCTCGATTCGGCACGTGTGCGCGTCGCGGGCGTGTTGGAGCGCCGGCCCGGGCACGAACGCGCGCTGCGTCTAGCCGCCGCGATCGAGCGTGATGCGCACGACTTCGTCGAGGCCGCGCGATTCCTAGAGCGGGCGCTGTCGCTTCACGGCGCGGACGCGGAGCTGCTGGCCGAACTCGGTGCAGCACACGAACAGGTTGGTGAGTGGTTCGACGCGCGCGCGGCCTATCGGCGTTGGCGAACGCTGCAGCCGGCGAGCTTCGATGCCGGAGCGAGCGCGTGGCGTCTCGAGAGCGACCTGGCCGCGGTCCTCGCGCCGAGGTTCGAATACCGATGGGCCGGTGCGCACGACTGGGTGAGCGAGGCGCGGCTCTATGCGGCGCGGCTCGTCGATCGGGATCGGACTCGGATCAGCTTCGCCCTTGGTCGAGCTCGATTCGCCGGTCGGGCTGCGATGGTCGCCGGCGGTCAACGGACGGTCACCGCCCACGCGACTCTGTTCGACGCGGCGCTGCACCGCCGCGTTGGCGAGCGCGGCGTGTTCGGCCTTGGCGTCGCGGCTTTTCCGGGTGTGCCAGGCAACGCGCCGGTGGCCGGCTGGGCTTCGTTTCGCTGGGATCTCCCGGGCGCGCAGGCAGCGCTGGCGGCGCGCATCGATGTCAACGCATTGCTCACGGATCCGGCGGCGTTGCCGGCGCTCGGTGGTCGTCGCCACGGGGTCGAGCTCGATGCGTACCAAGCGCTCGGTGAACGCATCTTCGCGGGCGTACAACTCGCCGCTCGTCGGTTGTTCCTGGATCCGGACGCGGGCGCGCGCGTGTCGAGTACGCAGATTGGCGCCGGCGTGAGTCTTGGCTACCGGTTCGTGCGCGGCGATGTGGCGACCGCTGGGAGACTGCTTCCGGATCGCCCGCCCGGGGTCAGCGCGGCTCCTTTCCTCGACCGGGAGCCGGAGCCGGCGCGACAGACGCAGGTGCTTGGCTGGATCGCCCTCGAGTCGCAAGCGCTCGCGTCTGGGCGCGGGCTGGCCGACCTCGTGCCGATCGCCGCGCGGGCCGACTCGGCGTCGCTCGTCGGGAGCTTGGATCGTCACATGGCTGCCGGGCTCGGTGTTGGCGCCGAGGCGGGAATCGGCGTTGGGCTGCGCGGCGAAGGCTCGGTGTGGCATGTGGCCGTCGCGGGGACCTGGCGGCCGGCGCCGTCGACCGAGTTCACACTCGGTGCGGGACTCGGCAACAGCATCGCGCAGACCGGCCTCTCCGGCGAGGTTGGCCGCCTCTGGCTGCAGTGCGTGCTTCGGTGGTGATCCCTCGATGGTGAACGACGACGACACGCGCGAGATTGACTTCGAGGACGAAGACCTCGGGGATTTCCCCGTGCTCGAGGCGCTGGGGCGCTTTGACGAACTCTTTGCGAGTCCTGGGGACGAGCCGTCGAACGAGCCGCCGGCCGGGTTGCTGGTCGAGTCGCTGGTCGATCCGTTCGTGCGGTCGCCGCAGGCTGAGGAAGCGACCGAGGCGTGGCTAGCGGAGCTCGTGCCAGCCGAAACGCCGTCCGACACGCCGTCCGACGCCCCGTCCGACGAAGACGAAATCGACCAGCCCCCGGAAGAAGGCGATGGGGGCTCGGAAGAAGCCCCGGCGGAACTCGGGTTCCTGACAACGCTGCTCGAAGCCGTAGTCCTGTTCTTGGGAATGGTCGCGATCGAGACCCTGGTAGCGCGTGCCCCGATCGGCGCGCACGGTGTGCATCCGCAACCCTACTGGCTCCTCGTCGTTCCACTTGCAGCCACCCGGGGCCTTGCCGGTGCCTTGGTTGCGTCGACGATCGCCACAGCGCTCGTTGCGCACGCAGCGTATCGCACCGAAGCTGGCCGACTCATCGACGTGTTCACACTCGAGACGCTGCGCGAGCCGCTGTTGTTCTTCAGCGTCAGCTTTGTCATCGGTGAGCTACGGGATTCGTTCATGCGCCGTGTCGGGCTGCAGCAGGTCGCCATCGGCGAGTTGGAGCAGTCCTTGAGCCTTCTGGCAACCGAACGCGACTTGCTCGTGCAAGCCAACAACGAGCTCAAGCGGCGTGTCGTCGACAGCAGCGCGCAGTTTGGCAATCTCATGGACACGGCCCAGCGAATCGAGGACGCGGACGTCGGGCGACTCTACGCGCTGGCGCTCGACATGATCGTCGAGCACTGTGGTGTGTCTCGTTGTTCCGTCCTCGCCGTTTCGTCGGACGGGCAGCTCGACGTCGCTGCCCAGCGTGGATGGGACAATGCCCAGCTCAGTCAGATTCTGGCCGATGCCAACGAAGGGGGGCTGGTTGCCCGCGCGCTTGCCGAGGGTGTGCGAATCAATGCGTTTAGCTCCGACCAGGCGCCGCCATCCTGTGGTCCCTTGATCGTCGCTGCGCTGGCCGGCGTCGATGGCGTTGTGTGCGGCATCGTCTGCATCGACGAGATCCCGATTCGCCAGCTCAACGATACGACCGTGATGACCTTCTACGGGATCGTCGACTGGATTGGAGCTCGTTTGCGGCGTCGCCCCGAAGGGCAGCCGCGCGCTAACTCGAGCGCGGAGTCGTCGCGCGCGTTCGCGCTGGCACCGTGGCTCGGAACACCGGACGAACTCGGCGAGCGCATTCGAGTCGAGGATGCTCGGTGCAGTCGCCAGGGGATTCTCTCGAGTCTCGTGGCCGTGCAAGTGCAAGGGCTGGTCGACCTGGATGCCGACACGCTCTCGACGCTCGATGACTATATGACCGCGACGCTGTCGCAAGACCTGCGGCCGACCGACGGAATCTATCGCTTCGGCTATCCGGGCTGTTACATCGTTACGCTCGCGGGCGCCGAGGCCGGAGATGCGGAGATCGTATGCCAGCGCATCGTCGGTCGCTTTGCGCATGCGGGCGCGCAGAGCCTCCCGGGTGTCGAGGTTCGCGTGTTCTCGCCAAACTCCAGCGCACCGAGTCTGCAACTGCTGATCGGCCGAGTGGCGGACCATTTTCGCGCGAGCTCGGCGTTCGCGCTCGGGTCGGACTGCCCGATCGTCATTCCGGACGAGACGTCGATCGGGGATAGCGCGCAGTTCGTTCGTCGCCTCAAGACCGAGTGGAGCCTCGCGCTGCGCAACGACCTCGAACTCTTTGTGCTCGGCGTGAGCCGGACGAGCAACGATCCGCGTGTGGGGGATGGGCTCGAGCTGCATATGGCACGTGCTTGTGCGTCGCTGCTGCGCGCCACAGACGGTGTGTTCCGCACCGGTGCGGCACGATTCTCGATCGTCCTGCCAGGATCCGGGTGCGAGAGCGCGTTCGGAATCATGAGTCGCCTGCTCTCGGCTCTGGAGGATGGCGCGAGCGCCAGCACCCTCGATGGACTCGATGGCCAGGTCTATGCACTTGGTGGCGACTACAACGAGTACACGCGGCTCTTGAACTCCGTGTTCGATGAGCCCGACAAAGCGGCGTCGAGTGTTGGGGAGGGCCTGCTGTGAGCTCAGTTTTGGCCGTGGCGATCGGGATGCTGGCTGCCTTAGTCGAGTCTGTGGCGGTGTTCGCCGTACTGGCCTGCCGCGGACCACTCGATGCCTGCGCCGCGGCGCTGCTGCACGTGTGCGCCTGTGCCGGCGCACTCGCGGCAGCCAAGGCTAGGGTCGGCGCTCGTGGCGTGGAACTCGACGCCGTTTTTCTGACGTCGTTCTTTGTTCCACTCTTCGGCCCGGCGCTGTCTTGGATGACGCCGCTTGGCCCGGACGTGAGTGATCGTGGATCTCGGCGCATGCTCGAAGACGTGGAGCGGCAGATCGAGGGCGGGGATACCTACGAGCGTAGGCTCTACAGCGGAGATTTTGAGGGTGATCTTTCGCGCCAGCTCAACTCCCTGTCCTACCGCGAGGCGTTGCGTAAGGGCGATCTCGATCAGAAGCGCGATGCGTTGCGCAAGCTCACCCGGCTGGGCGAGCCGCGCCACCTGACGCTGGTCAAGCAGGCGCTCGAGGACTCGGAGACGGAGGTGCGACTGTGTGCGTACCTCGAGCTCGATCGGGTCCGAACGCGCTTCGAGACCGAGATCGCCGAGCGAAGGCGGACGATCGAAGAGTTCGACGAGTGCGACGGCGAAGATCATGGAATCGACCAGGAGTTTGCCGGCTTGGCGGAGCTCCATCTGGCCTACGGCGCCAGCGGGGCGCTCGACGATACGATGACGCGGTTCCAGCTCGAGCAGTCCGTCGAGGTCGCCCGCCACGCGCTGGACCGGTCGCCGTGGAGTGTGGATGCGGCGTTGGTGGCAGCTGAGGCCTGTTGCGAACTCGGCGACTACGGCGAAGCCGAGCAGACGCTCGATCGGTTCGCGCACACCTGCGCGGATCAGCCGCGGTTTCTCGAGTTGCGCGCCCGCGCCGCGTTCGGGAAGCGGGACTTCGGGCGAGCGCGAGAGGTGGCTCGCGCCATGCTGGCCCTGCAGTATCCGGTTCCGGCTTGGCTTGCCGTGCTCCTCGGCGAGTCGGACGCCACCGCGCCGCGCGAACACGTTGGAGCTCGCCAATGACGGATCCTGTGCCCGATGTCTGTCTCGTACTCGAGGGGACCTACCCCTTCGTTCCTGGAGGTGTCTCCTCGTGGGTGCATCACCTGATTACCCATCTGGCCGATCTCGAGTTCTCGATCCTGCATATCAGTCCGGCCCGCGGCGCGTTCCAAGAATATGCCTACGAGCTGCCGCCGAACGTTTGCGACGTGCGCGAGGTCTTTCTCCATGATCCACCGACCCGTCGGCGCTTTGGTCGGAAGCTGCCGAAGCACGAGGTCGATGCCTTCGCGCGCCTGGTGGGGGCGTTGCGTTCGGGCGAAGTCGAGGGCTTTGCCGAGATCGTCCGCTCCATTTCGGCGAATGGTGCGCCTCCGCCGGATCTCCTGCTCAACAAGAAGACGTGGCTGAGCCTGACCGACAGCGTCAGGGCGGAAGCACCGGAAGAGAGCTTTCTCAGCTTCTTCTGGAACTGGTACTACGCGCATCAACCCGTCCTGAACATCGTCGCCACAGAGGTCCAGCCGGCGCGAATGTTCCATACCGTGTCGACTGGTTATGCCGGAACGTTGGCCGCGGCCGCGGCCTCGCGAACCGGTCGTCCGATGATCCTCACCGAACATGGGATCTACACCAAGGAACGGCGCATCGAGATCTTCGCGGCTGAGTGGATCCAGGATCGACCGGGCGATCAGTTCATGATCGAACGACAGGCTCCATTCTTCCGCCGTTTCTGGAACCGTCAGTTCCAGATGATGAGCCGCATCTGCTATGCAGCCGCTTCGGAGATCTTCACGCTCTATACGGGCAATACCCTGTCGCAGATCAGTGACGGCGCCGACCCGGCACGCATTCGTATCATTCCGAACGGGATCGACGTGGAGCGTTTCTCC
>CAYSWE010000139.1:0-10177 GCA_964434515.1 uncultured Phycisphaerales bacterium
GTGTCCACGAACCACGCGGCGCCGGAACGGGCTCCGCGAACCCGCGGTCGGCAACGGGTTCCTGCATACCACACACACAGGCAAACGCCGGGCCCAGCACCCCAAACGTCGAGACGGCACTCACCCAACCAGGGTAACGCACGATGGTGTGGGGTGGAGCAGTCCAAAGGACAAACTACTGCCGTCTCTTTGCGCTCGTCCTCAGCAAACGCACCCCGCGATGCTACACTTCCGCACGTCCCGGCAGATCTCGTAGCCGCTCCTCACGAACCACCATGCCTGATCGAAACGTGGCTACCGCACCACTTGACCCGAATCCCACTCCTAAACACGCCGCCCCTGCCGTGCCACGCTCGGGCAAGGTGTCCATCGTCGTCCCCGTCTACAACGGCGCAGCGTCCATCGGCCGCCTGGTTGGCGTCTTGCTCGAAGAGCTCGTGCCGCGCTACGCACTCGAGATCGTCCTGGTCAATGACTGCAGCCCGGACGACTCCGCGAGGGTCTGCCGCGAACTCGCCGAGCAGCATCCGCAGACGGTCCGCTTCGTCAACCTGGCCCGCAACTTCGGCGAGCACAACGCGGTCATGGCCGGCCTCACCCATTGCACCGGTGACTGCGCCGTCATCATGGACGACGACTTCCAAAACCCACCGAGCGAAGTCACACTGCTCGTCGACAAGCTCGACGAGGGCTACGACGTCGCCTACTCACGCTACGAGACCAAGCGGCACAGCTGGTTTCGCAACCTGGGTAGCAGCTTCAACAACCTGGTCGCCAGCTGGATGATCAAGAAACCGCGCGACTTGTATCTTTCCTCGTTCAAGGCCATCAATCGCTTTGCGATCGACGAAACCATCCGGTATCGCGGTCCGTTCCCGTACATCGATGGCTTGCTGCTGCGCACCACACGCAACATCGGCACGGTCCTCGTCAAGCACGTCGCGCGCGAGGAAGGCAAATCCAACTACACGCTGCGCAAGCTGATTCGACTCTGGCTCAACATGTTCACCAACTTTTCGATCCTGCCGCTCCGGGTTGCGTCCCTCGTCGGGTTCGCGTTCGCCGCCGGCGGCATGGCCATCGCGGTCTACTTCGCCATCGAGCGGCTCAACAACCCGCAGCTTCCTCTGGGCTGGGCATCGACCGTCTGCATCATCCTGATCGTGTCCGGCGTACAACTGTCGGTGCTCGGAATGATCGGCGAGTATCTCGGTCGACTGTTCCTCAAGGACAACGGGAGCCCGCAGTTCGTCGTCCGCGAGACGGTCAACTGTGAGCGCGCGCCCAAGGACACCGAGGCATGACCGACTTCGCCGACAAACAGGTCCTGATCACCGGGGGGCTCGGGTTCATCGGCAGCAACCTTGCCATCACGCTCGTCCGGCTTGGCGCTCATGTGACGATCATCGACTCGCTCGTGCCAGAACACGGTGGCAATGCCTTCAACATCGCCGAAGTCCGTGACCGTTTGCGCGTCAACATCTCCGATCTACGCGACGAGACCTCGCTCAACGTGCTGGTGCGCGACAAGGACTACGTCTTTCACCTCGCTGGGCAAGTGAGCCACGGCGATAGCATGCGAGATCCGAAGCTCGACCTCGGCGTCAACTGCCTGTCCACGATGAATCTCGTCGAGGCCTGCCGGCACTTCAATCCGGGGACGCGCATCGTGCACACCTCGACACGCCAGGTATACGGAGTCCCACAGCAGCTGCCCGTCACCGAGGCCCATCCGACCCTGCCGATCGACGTGAACG
Source organism: uncultured Phycisphaerales bacterium (assembly GCA_964434515.1). GTDB lineage: Bacteria > Planctomycetota > UBA1135 > UBA1135 > CAYSWE01. Next base: position 1,758 of record CAYSWE010000139.1, read on the forward strand.
GCATCAACAAGCTCACCTCGGAGTACTATCACCTCCTTTATGATCGCACCTATGGCCTGCGATCGACCGTGCTCCGCTTGACCAACACTTATGGCCCTCGCCAGCAGATCCGGAACAATCGCCAGGGCTTCATTGGGATCATGATCCGGCAGAGCCTCCAAGGGGACAAGATCCGGATCTTCGGCACCGGCGAGCAGGTCCGCGACTTCAACTACGTCGACGACGTGGTCGACGCCCTGCTCAGGGCCGCGGTTCACGAGGAATGCTACGGCAGGGTGTGGAACCTCGGCGCCCCGAAGGCCTACTCCGTGATCCAGTTCGTCGAACTGCTCGCGGGATTCACCGGCGTCTCCTATGAGATCGTGCCCTTCCCCGACGACCGTAAGATTATCGACATCGGCGACTACTACGGCGACTATTCGGCGTTCCGGAAGGTCACCGGTTGGGAACCCAAAGTCGACCTCGCCGAGGGGTTGGAGCGTACACTCGCAAGCTACCGGCAGAACAAGCAGGAGTACTGGGCGTGATTCGAACCTTCGACTATCTCGAAGAACTCAACTTCCTTCGCAAGGACGTGCTCGCCGCCATCACGCGCGTACTCGACTCCGGACGGCTGATTCTCGGCCCCGAGGTCGAACGCTTCGAGCAAGGATTCGGTGCGTGGCTCGGAGGCACGAACGTCGTCGGCGTCGGCAACGGCACCGACGCGATCACGATCACGTTGCGTGGTCTTGGCATCGGTCCCGGCGATGAGGTGATCACGGTCGCCAACACGGCCGTGCCGACCGTCAGCGCCATCCGGGAGGTCGGTGCCATGCCGGTGTTCTGCGACGTCGACGAAGACACAGCGCTGCTCGACGTTTCGGTCGTCGACCGCTGCATCACGGAACGTACGCGCGCGATCCTCGCCGTCCACCTCTTCGGCAACGTCGTCGACATCGCCGAGCTCCGCGCCCGTGTCGGCCGGCGCGACATCGCCATCATCGAGGACTGCGCGCAGGCGCACGGCGCCAGTTTCGGAGGTGCGCTGGTCGGCACGCTCGGCGATGCAGCGACGTTCTCGTTCTACCCGACCAAGAACCTCGGCGCCTATGGCGACGGCGGTGCGTGTGTGACACGCGATGACGACCTGGCGGCGCGCATGCGTAGTATCCGCATGTATGGCTTCGAGGACCGCTACTACAGTGTCCGCGAAGGCGTCAACTCGCGGCTGGACGAGTTGCAGGCGGCCATCCTGAGCGTCAAGCTCCCCCACTTAGGTCCGCACGTAGCCCGCCGCCGCGAAATCGCCGCGCGCTACAACGAAGGACTCGTGCCGCTCGTCAAGCGCATCGGCACGACGCCCGGCAGCGAGGCCGCGTTCCATCTCTACGTCATCCGCGTCCCCGACCGCGACCGAGTCAAGACGGAACTCGCGGAGCGCGAGATCGCCACCGGCATCCACTACCCGTTCCCGATCCACCGAATGACCGCCTACGAGTCGCTCGGTTACGCAGCGGGCAGCCTTCCGGTCACGGAGCGCCTCGCCGGCGAGATTCTGTCGCTACCGATGTACCCCGAGCTGCCAAACGCCGATGTCGACCGAGTCGTCGCCGGGGTGAACGCCGCGGTGTCGTAAAGCCCAGTCCAGGAGCGCGGCCGAAGAATCGGTTCTCCTGCCGTTGGCCGATGCTCGCACGTGGCTCCTCTGCATTGGATGGAAGAAGTTCCATCCGTTGATCTCAGTTCACGAGGTTCCAGGCGCGCGGTAGTGGCTTGCGAATCGGTGCGACGGCTCCTGCAATCGTGACTCCTCGCGGCGCAAGCACCTTCGGCCCGGAGGACAGTCATTCCATGGTGTCCTGCAGAGGTATGCGAGAATCAATCCTCAGGAGCAGGTGTGGACGGAGGAGGAAGCAGAGGACGCGATGGTTGGTCGGTGGCAAGCCGGACCCGACCGCCGCAGGGTCCTCGTCGTTTTCTGCCAGGAGCACCGAACCTCAGACTAACGGGCGTCGTCGCCATGCCGGGTTTTCGGCAGCGTTTTTAGGTGAAAGTCCAGGACCGTGAGGCCGGGGGCGCCCGAGGTGTGGGTGTGCACGCGGCCCCGCACCTCGACCCGAACCGGCTCCCGGCCTGCAGACTCGCGAAGCCTGCCATAACCGCGCCGCTCGGCGTCGGTGTGGCCTTCGACGAGCACGAACCTCTGTCGCGGGCTGTCTACGTCGACGACCAGATTCTTTCCCGCATCTTGGGTGCCGGTGACGCTCCGCAACTCGCCACCAACCCGTGCCTCAATCCAGAGCAGTTGGAAGCCGCCTTCCTTCACACCGCTCACGATGGCTCCAAAATCGACAGGCTTGCCCTGGGGCGGCAGCAGGGTGCCGACGCCCGTGTCGATGTCGAACTTGAACTCGCGTGCGCCCGACCGGCGCACCAAGGCCCTTTGCAGGGCCCCAGCTCATATGGGTCAGGTGATCCCGCCAACCGCGACCGACACCTGAACGGGAACGTTGGAGACTACCGCCGGCGCAGAGGTCGTGCTCTGGCAGCCGGCAAGCACGACGCCAAGGGATAGGGGAAACCATGCTCTCATGTTCAGAACCTCATTCTCAGGCCTAGGATCGTCCGGAACCTTTCTTCGAACTGGGATCCATACAGCGCTCGATAGATCGGGAGCTGCACGGCGACTTCGAACAACATGCTCTCGCTCACGATCACCTGCAGACCCGGGGTGGCAAACATCTTGAAACCACCGCTATCGAAGATCGCGGCGCCGCCAGACGTGTCCCGTTCGGCATAGACCGTGTTCAGCTCGGCGATGAGATTCACGGTCGTCTGATCGAAGCTCGTATAGTGGGCTGGATGGATGCGAAACTGACCGCCCACGTCGAACCGATAGGTATTCCCAAAGCGGTAGCCGTCCGCCTCGGAGTTGAATTTGCCAACGAGGTCGGCATTGACTAGCCAGCGACCGTCGACGCGCGTCCATGCGGCCCCGAGGATGGCGTCCATCGAACCGGACCCGGGCTGCAGCGGCTGAGGCAACCGCATCCCGGCATCGGTCACGTCGGTGCGTCCGGTGGGTAGCTCCACGCCGAAGAGCGCCGCTGCCTCGGTCGTCTCCCCCGCGCCGGTCTTCTGGAAAAAGCGGTACTTCCCAGTGACGGCGACATCGCCAAGCCCGCCCGAGCGCAGGGTCTCGCGCATTCCCGAGACCGGGCTGACGCGGCGCAGGGCTTTCTGCACGTAGGGAATCGTCAGCCCGACGGTAACGTCCGGGTTGAGACCGAAGACAAACCGCGTCGCCGCCACGTCCACGGTGAGATCGCGATCGCCATTGTCGAGACTCGTGTGAATGTACCGCGGGACCACGGCCTGCCCGTTGAAATCCACAGTCCGGCCCGACTGCGTGACGATGGTGTCGTCGTAGAGCAGCCCAAGGTCCTGCAAGCGCCGCGCGCGCGAACTCGCTTCCGGCGACCGCTCAGCAGCGGGGCCCTGCGAGGCACAAGCCCCGAGCCCGAGCAGCAAGACACCACCGACAACAACCCTGCGGCCACGGCCAAGGCACAACGCCGAAGGCTGTCGAGACTCCGAATCGCTCGTTGATTCATCGTTCATCGGTGCTGGCATTCTCCGGCCGTACCTGGGTCCAGAATCAATGGAGTTTCTCGAGAAACCGAGAGGTTCGTGCCTGGGGCCTTACACTCCTGCCCCCCCAGTCAGCAAACGACGAACACATGCAGTTTGAGATCGATGGTAACCCGGACTTCGGCGAGGTAGTCGTCGCCCTAGGGCCCGACGAGGACCTTCTCGTCGAGAGCGGCGCCATGAGCCGGATGAGCGCCGACCTCGACGTGCGAGCCACGACGATGGGCGGCCTCATCGCGGCGCTCGGGCGCAAGGTTTTCGCCGGCGAGTCCCTCCTGCTCGGACGCTACCACAGCAAGCGTGGCGGCACCGTCGCGCTGTCGCCAAGTTACCCAGGCACGGTGCTCCACCAGAGGCTAGAGAGCGACGCCTTGATGCTGACGCGAGGCTCCTTCCTCGCCTGTTCCGCGGGAGTACGAGTCGGCACACGTTTCGGTGGTTTGCGGTCGATCTTCTCCAAGGAAGGCGCGTTCTTGCTGGAGTGCCGTGGAGTCGGCGAACTCTTCTTCCATGCCTTCGGCGCCGTCGAAGAGCATGCCCTCGACGGAGAACTCATCGTCGACACCGGCCATGTCGTCGCATGGGAGCCTGGGCTCAGCTACAAGATCCAGGGCATGGGCGGCCTCAAGCAGACGCTCTTCTCGGGCGAGGGGCTGACCATGCGCTTCGCCGGGAACGGCAAGATTTGGATGCAGACACGGACCCTCCCCGAGCTCGCAGGCTGGCTGACGCCTTATTGCTAGTCGAACAAGATGAAGATCGAGATTCAGAATCAGGGAGCGTTCGCCTCGGCGCTCATCCAACTCGAGAAGGACGAGGAGTTCGTCTCCGAGGCCGGCGCGATGTACCGCGCGTCGCCCAACCTCGATATCGACGTGACCACCAAGTCGAGAGGCAAGGGTGGAGTTCTCGCGGGGGTCAAGCGATGGCTCGCACGCGAGAGCTTCTTCTTCTCGCGCTACCGGGTCGATGACGGCACGCGCGGCGAGGTCGGCCTCGCCCCCACGTTGCAGGGGGATATCCGGGTCCTCGAATTGGATGGATCGACGACCTGGCTCACGACGGGCGGCAGCTTTCTCGGCGCGAGCTCTGCGTTGTCACTCGATACGCAGTTTCAGGGGATGAAGGGGCTCGTGGGCGGCGAGGGCCTGGCATTCCTGCGCATCGACGGCCGCGGGTCTCTCATCGTGAGCGCCTTCGGGCGCATCGCCGAACTCGAGGTCCGCGACGCCCTCATCGTCGACACCGGTCATGTGGTGGCTTTCGAAGGCAGTCTCGACTACCGAATCACGAAGGCCGGCAGCTCTTGGATGCACTCTTTCTTTGGTGGGGAGGGTCTCGTCTTTCACTTTCGTGGCCGCGGCCGACTGCTCGTCCAGTCGCACAATCCGAGAGACCTCGGGCCTCAGCTCGGCCGCCTGCTTCCGCCAAAACCATGAACTACGAAATCAAGAACCGGCCGGTCTACGCGTCACTCGAGATCGAACTGCAGCAAGACGAGAGCATCGTCGCCGACAGTGGTTCCATGGCCTGGATGGATACCAGCGTCGTCACCAAGACAAAGGCGCGCGGGGGAGTCATGCAGGGGCTGAAACGCAAGTTCCTCACGCGCGAAAGCTTCTTCCAAAACACGTTCAGCGTCCGTTCCGGGAGCGGCCGTGTGTGCCTGACACCCGGCAGCGCCGGTGATATCCGAGCCATCACGCTCAACGACTCCGAGCTGATCCTCGAGAAGGGTGCCTACCTCGCCTCGGCCGAGGGCGTGCGCTGCGACGCCAAGTTCGACGGCTTCCGCGGCTTCTTCAATGAGGGCATGTTCCTGCTGCGCTGCACCGGATCGGGTCTGCTCTTCTTTCACTCCTACGGCGCCATCGAATGCGTCGACGTGGACGGGGAGTACGTAATCGACAATGGGTTCGCGGTTGCCTGGGAGCCACAGCTGCAGTACCGCCTGTCGCGAGCACGACGGGTCCGAAGCTTCCTCTTCTCCGACCAGCTCCTGCTGCGCTTCTTCGGCAAGGGCAAGGTCTGGATCCAGTCGCGCAGCCCGCAGGCCCTCGCAAGCTGGGTCTACCCCTGGCGCCCTGAGCCGCGCCGACACAACGACTAACCCCGCCCGGACGGCGCGCTCGCTCGATCGAGCGCCATGCGCACAGCACGCAGCAACCCCGGCCCAGTGAACGGTTTCGCGAGCACATCACAAAACCCGTCGGCCGATCCTGTCGTCAGGTAGCCACTCGTGCAAAGAATCGGCAAGTCCGGGGACCGGGCGCGAATCCGGGTCACGACCTCCTGACCAGAGAGAGTCGGCAACACCGAATCCAACAGAATCACATCAATCTCGGGGTGGTTCTTGTAGAGGTCGACGGCTGCAAGCCCATCCGATGCCTGCAGCACCTCATAGCCCACACGCTCGAGAGCATGCACCATGAACGAACGAACGTTGCGATCGTCCTCGACAACCAGGACGGTCTCGCTACCACCGACGACGGGCAGTTCGGAAGCCGTGACGACTTCGGTGAGGGGCTGTGCAACGACCGGCAGCACGATCTCGAACGTGCTCCCCACCCCGACCTGGCTCTCAACCCGGATGGAACCACCGTGCTGGTCAACGATCCCCCGGCTTGTCGCAAGCCCCAGCCCCGTCCCCTTGCCCTCTGGCTTGGTCGTGAAAAATGGCTCGAAGATGCGCTGTCGCAGCGCTGGCTCGATACCGGAGCCCGTGTCCCGGACACGAATCGCAACAGTCGCGCTGCCTAGCCTACGTGTCTGCACGGTCAACACGCCACCCTCGGGCATCGCGTCGGCGGCGTTGTTGCAGAGGTTGAGCAGTACCTGCTCCAAGTCCGACGCGTCGACCAGAACACGCCCCGCGTCCTCGGCCAAATCGACCGCGACGCGGATCGACTCGCGCGTCACGCGTCGCAAGAGCTCGATGGTCGACTGCACGACATCGTTGACCTCGATCACCACCTTCCGCAACACTCGCCGGCGGCTGAACGTCAGCAGCTTGCGCGTGAGTTCCGCGGCGCGCTGCGAAGCTGCGTCGATCTGCTCGAGCGGTTCCCGGGCAGCCTGCGCCGCGTCCGCTTGGGCCAGGCTTGCGTAGCCCATAATGGCGCACAGCAGGTTGTTGAAGTCGTGCGCGATACCACCGACCAGTTGGCCGATCGCTTCGAGCTTTTGGGAATGACGCAGCTGATCCGCCAACTGATCCCGTCGCCGCTCGGCGCTCAGCGCTCGCTGGTTGGCAAGCGTCTGGCACAACTGATCGGCCAGGAACCCCGCGAAAGCAATCTCGTCGCCGTGCCAGATGCGAGGCGAACCGACGTGCTCATGGCACAACACACCAACCAGCCCGGAGGCCCCACGGATCTCGACATCCAGCATGGCGCCGATGCCGTGCTCGGGAAGGTATCCATCGCGGAACTCCGCCGTACGCGGATCGCGAGCAGCGTCACCGGCATCGATGTAGCGGCTTGCGGTAAGTTCGGTGAAATACACTGGCAGGTTATCGGCACGCAGCACGGCACCGGCCGAGAACCTGGACGATGCGCGCGAGTACAGGGCATGGCAAGTCAGCTTGGAACGATCCTCGCTGAACATCCAGACCGAGACCCGCTCGACATCCAGCGCCATCGCCGAACGCCGGATCGTGGCTTTGACCATTGCATCAAAATCGCCAGCCGAAATCTCGGACATCCGTGCCAATGCCACGACACTATCCTGCTGCGCGTGACCCCGCCGCACTCGCTCCATCGCCTCCGACTCGATCCGGAGGTGCGTGCCTTCGATCAGGGTCATCAACATCGCAAAGGTCAACACGGCGTCGAGCAGCGTATCGACATAGGAGTTGGCGAGCCAAAAGAGGGACAACGGCACAACCCGCAGCGCGTAGATGTGGAACGTCTTGCCGAAGAACGCCACCGCGTAGCCCAACCACAGGAGCAGCACGCCCCACAGCGTGCCGCGCAAGAGCTTCGGGCCGATCCTCCCGCGCGGCTCGCGGCGCAGGCCAAGAAGAGCGAATAGCAGAGCAGGAACCGCCAGCACGGCCTGGAACGTCATCGCCCCGTCGATGGTCGGGACCAGATGCATCGTGAGCACGGCGTAGGCGAGCAGACCGAGTGCCGCCAACATCGTCTGGCGTCTCGTCAGGAACGAACGCCGCAGCCGGTGAACGCCGGTCGCGACCGCCAACCAGTACGCCCCCTTGCAAGAGAGATACGCTGCGAGCACCAGCGGAGCCTGGGCGCGGACCCGAGCAAAGAGTGCGGGCTGCATCGTCGGCAGCACGTAGAACCAGACCACAATCACGGCAATGGCCACCAACATGCAGACGCGTGCGGCGACCCAGGCCCGGTAGGCCCCGCGATTGTCCGCGTGTCGGGCAACCAACAAGACCAGCGTCAGCAGCAGCACGCAGTTGACCAACTGCACCGTGACGCTGGCGAGTCCACCCTGCTCGAGAAGGAGGTCCATGATCCTGTGAGTCTACCGACTCATCATGGCGCGATGCGCCACGCTTCGTCGAGCTCCGTCGCTGGCAAGGCGCGCCGGAGCCCAGCCGAGCCAGCGGCGACGAGACCCGGTCGAAAGTGGAGAGTCATTCTTGGGGCGAGCCCTTAGAATCTCGACATGAGGCACACGATCCCCGCGCTCCTACTACTCTCGACGATCGCCTGCAAGGGGCACGAACCCGCGACAACAGGCGTGCGTCACGGTCCCGCCACGCGTCGCACCCGCACACAACAGCGCAACGTCATCCTGCAACACCGGAACGCCGA
>CAYSWE010000140.1:0-10111 GCA_964434515.1 uncultured Phycisphaerales bacterium
TGCCTCGGGAGTTGCGCCCGCGACCCCGTCCCCCGCGACCCAGTCCGCTGCGACAATATGTCCGGCAAGTGCGGAAGCGACGACCGTCAACGGACTCGCCAGGTAGACCTGTCCCGGGCCGGACCGGCCAGGGAAGTTGCGGTTGATCGCGGAGACCGTCACTTCGTCCGGAGTCTGTGACACACCAGGCCCCGCCTTGATGCATGCACCACATGACGGATCGATGAGTTCGACCCCCATCTCGTCGAACAGCGCGTAGTAGCCCTGCTCGATGGCGAAGTCGCGAATCTCCTGGGAACCGAACTGGATGTAGAGCTTGACGCCTGGAGCAATGCCAATGCCCAGCTCCTTGGCTCGCTGCAAGACCGACGCGTACATCTCCATGTCGGCCTTCTTGCCGCCGGTGCACGAACCACCGTAGGCGATGTCGATCTTGACTTCACCGAGCGTGGAGACCGGCGTCCCGTTGCGTGGGTCACCGGGCGTCGCCACCATGGGCTCGAGTCCGCTGAGATCGACGTCGAACTGCGCGTAGTACTCGGCTCCAGCATCGGCCTTGACGATGCGGTCGCGCAGCTCGGCTTCGGTCAGGCTCCGCCGCCCCAACAGGTAGTCGACGACGACATCGTCGGCCTCGATGATCCCGGTAAAACCACCGGCCTCCACCGCCATGTTGGTCAGCGTGGCGCGCTCGTCGAGTGGCATCGCCGTGATCGCCGGCCCAGCAAACTCCACGACCTTGCCGATGCCCTTGCCACTCTTGAAGAAGTCCATCGACAGCAGGTGCAGCATCACGTCCTTGGCGACGACACCGGCTGGCAGCTCGCCGGTAAGCCAAAACCGCGCGGTCTCCGGCACGCGCACGCGCACGTCCCGGGTGTACCACGCATTGGCCATGCCCGTGCTGCCGACACCAAACGCAAAGCACCCAAGCGCGCCGGCCATGCATGTATGCGAATCGGTCCCGGCGACGAGGTCACCTGGCAGAGCGAGTTCCTCGATGACCTTATTGTGGCAGATCGCCTCCGACCCAACGGTCTTGCCGTCGCGGGTGACCTCACCGAACAACCGGATCCCCTGCTCCTTGGTAAAGCGCTCTTGCGCCGTGGCAAGACTCGCAGCCTGCTCCCGAAGCCCCATCTTGATGTGCTCCGCGGACATCACGCGATCGAGGAAGGTCAGGTGATCGCGAAACGCAAACACCGTCTCCGGCTCCTTGACCGTGGCGTCCTCGCCGAGCCCGAGCCGAAACAGACTCTCCGCCATGGGGGTCACGTACTCGTGCGAGAAGCGCACATCCGTCCGCGCGAACAACGCATCGCCGGGCTTGACTGCGGCGACGCCGAGGCGCCCGGTCTTGGCATCGGCGATCGCCTTCTTGGCGATGATCTTCTCGCAGAGCGTCATCGGCCGCGGCGCGGTCGCAATCCTCGGCGGTGCCACATCGCCGGCAATGCGCGCCTTGTTGTAGCGAAACAGGCCGCCATGCTGGACGACCGCCGACGAAATCGCATCGAGCCCCTCGGTAAACGCCGCGATCGGAATCTCCTCTCCGGCCTTCACACGGTCGAGGATGCCAAAGTCCGTCGTCGTCAAGAGACCGATGTTCTGGCAGTTCTGTCCGTAGATTTTCTCGATGCTGCGCGCGACGATCAGCTGCACACCAGCCTTGAGTTCGCTAAACGGCGCGGTCTCGCGCGAGCTGCCGCAGCCCTTCGACAGCCCCGACACGATGACGCCGAAACCGCCATTCTTGATCGCGTCCTTCTGGACGAGACCGCCGCGCAGGCCGACGAGGCTATATCGGGCCAGGGTCTCGTCGTAGTAGTAGCAGACCCAGCCAGGCGTGATCTCATCGGTCGAGATGTTGTCGATCAATTCGATCGACTCATCCCACTCGATGTCCTCGCCGTTGAGTTGACGGCGAAGCAACTCTGGATCCTTGGTGAGGTACAGAATCCGACCTCGGATCCGGATCGACGTCTTTCCTTGTGCTTCCATGAGACTCGTGCATTCGTGCGCGCCCGGGCGCGCGGGAGCCCAGACGCTACAGGGATTCGATGATCAGAGCGATACCCTGGCCGCCGCCGATGCAAGCCGACGCACAGCCGAGCGACTTTCCGGTCCGCTGCAACTGGTAGATCAGGGTCAACACGAGCCTCGTGCCCGTCGCGCCGAGCGGATGGCCGAGCGCGATGGCACCGCCGTTCGGGTTGCACTTGTCACGCTCGAGGCCCAACTCCTTCTCGACACCGAGGTACTGCGCCGAGAAAGCCTCGTTGATTTCGAACCAATCGATATCGGCAATCGAGACACCAGCACGCTCGGTTGCCATACGGATCGCCGGCACCGGCCCGAGCCCCATGACCTCGGGCGCAACCCCGGCGATCGCCCAGGAGCGGATCCTGGCCCGCGGTGTCTTGCCGAGCGCTTTGGCCTCGTCGGCCGTCGCGAGCACCAGGGATGCGGCCCCATCGACGATTCCCGACGCATTTCCAGCGGTGACCGTGCCATCCTTGCCAAACGCCGCGCGCAGGCCCGCGAGCGCCTCGAGCGTCGTCTCCGGCTTGATGTGGTCGTCGGTGTCGACAACAAACGACTTCTTGCCGCGCCTGACCTCGACCGGGATGATCTCCTCGGCAAACTGACCGGACTGGACGGCTGCCGCCCCGAGTTGATGCGAGCGCAACGCGTAGGCGTCCTGTTCCTCGCGGCTGATCCCAGCCTGCTTGGCGACATTCTCGGCGGTCTGCGCCATATAGAGACCACAGAACGGATCCATGAGCGACGAGAACAACAGGTCTTCGAGGGGAGGCTGCACGCCAAAGCGAATCCCCTGGCGGATGCCACGCAGGACGAAGGGCGCCTGGCTCAGGTTCTCCATGCCACCGGCAACCGTGACCTTGGCCTCGCCGAGCTGCATCATCTGCGCCGCGGAGACCACCGACTGAACGCCCGAGCCACAGATCCGATTGACGGTCAAAGCGGGCGTTTCGTTCGGCACGCCGGCCTTGAGCGCGACGTGGCGTGCGCCATAAATCGCGTCCACCGAGGTTTGCAGCGCGTTGCCGACGACGACGTGGTCGATCTGTCCAGCGTCGACGCCACACCGGCCGAGGGCGGCCTTGGTCGTCTCAGCACAGAGATCGATTGCGGAGACATCCTTGAACTTGCCGTAGCCCGGCGTACCCGCGTACTCGGCCATCGCCGTCCTGGCGCCACCTAGAATGACAATTTCGCTGCTCATGTCGCGTATTACTGCTCGTCTGAGGTCCGTCGGGGCTCGTTTTCGAGGCTCCTTCCCTAACCCTACGGCTACGGTAGTTCAAGGAGCGGCCGTCTTCCGTCCGCCAGCCCGTCAGTCCACGCGGACCCTTCTGAAGCCCCCTCGCTGGAGCACTGCATATGCAGGTTGATTATCGCGGTCGTTCGATCCAACTTCCCGTTCTTCCACTCGTGGCAATCGTGCTGGTGGCTGCCGGAGCATTCATGTCGATGCGGCTCGGCCGCATCGATGCGAGTGACGTCGGAATCCTCATCAACAACATCACCGGCAAGATCACGGTTCGCCTCGAACCTGGATCGTTCTTCTACAACGGCTTCTACACCGACCTACACACGATCGACAAGACGATCCACACGCTGCAGATGCGCGGGCCCGGTGGCGAGGTGAAGATCAAGACAGTCGAGGGCGCGGACGTCGCGCTCGACGTCGAGGTCAACTTCCGACTCTTGCTGGACGAGAACGCGATCAAGACCAAGGTGATCCCCGAGTCGGGCGTGGGCAAACTTCGCGAGAGCTTGGTGAGCCTCGACAGCCGCGGCCGCCGCCGGCGCACCACAACCGTCGCGGTCGACGCCTACCGGCAAAAGTGGATTCGCGACTACAGTCGCTCCGTCGTGCGCTACGTGTTCGGCTCGCTCGAGACGGAGGAATTCTACAAGTCGCAGGCGCGCGACGACAAGGCGCGCGAGTGCGAAGTCGAACTCAACCGCCTGCTGCGTCCACATGGGCTCGAAGTGCTCAAGGTCGTGCCCGACGAGTTCCGCTTCTACAGGGAGTACGAGGACAAGATCAACGAGAAGAACCAGGCCAAGCAGGAGGTCGAGCGCGAGAAGGTCTCGATCTTTACGGCGCGTGCCGACCAGGCCAAGCAGGTCGTCGAAGCGACCAAACGGGCCGAAGTCGAGATCGAGACCATCAAGGGTCGCCTCGCCAAGAACAAGATCGAGGCCGAGGCGCTAGCCGTGCAAGTAAGCAAGAAGGCCGATGCCTACGCCTACACGACCAAGATCGAGGCCAACGCGTCGTTCTACTCGGCGGAACGAAACGCCAAGGGCATCCTCGCAGCAGCCAAGGCTGAGGCTGAGTCGCTCGCCAACCTCGTCAAAGCGCTAGCCGGAGAGGGCGGACGCAATCTTGTGCTGCGCGAGCTCGCGGTCGCCCTACGCAAAGCGAGGATCGAGGGAATCCCCTACGCAACGTCGGCCATCGTCCAGCGCCTGTCCGTCGACGGCGCACTGCCGACGCGGGGCGCGGTGAATCGGGGCGCAGTGAAGAATCGGGCCGCGACGAACGGAGGTGCAAAGCGATGAAGGCCATTCAATTCGTAGCCGCTGGTGTCATCCTTCTCGCGCTAGTCGCGATCGGCGCGCGTTCGCTCGTGGTTCGAGTCCCGATTGGCCAGATCGGTGTCAAGACCGAGGAATGGGGCGAGGGCCTTGTGCAAAAGGACTTTGAGCCTGGCTTCCATATGGACCTCGGTCCGCTGCATAGCTGGGAGTTGTTCGACTCCACCGTCCAGACGCTCTCCATGATCGCGGCGGCGCCGGCCGGACCGCTCAAGGTGAAGTCCGCGGACGGGCAGACCGTCAACCTCGATGTGACGATCAAGTACCGCGTCAAGCCCGGGGAGTGCTGGCTCCTGCGCAAGGAGTTGGGTGTCGGCGACTCCTACAAGACCAAGGTCCGCAACGAGGCCATCGATGCCATGCGACCGATCTTCGGCACGATGCGAACGGACGACTTCTACAATCCGGAGACGCGCGAAACCAAGTCGCTGGAAGCCGAAAAGTTCCTGACAACACGGCTCAACAAGCTGCACGTCCAGCTCGTAGCGATCCTGGTGCGCGACGTGACGTTCAGCCCCAGCTACGAGAAGCAAATCAAGGCCAAGGCGCTCAAGGGCCAGGAGCGCGAGGTGAATGATGCCCAGCGCGACGCCGCGGAGTTCCGGGGCGAAACGCAAAAGATCGTCGCCGAGTCCGCGGCCAAAGTCACCGTCATCGACCAGACCCTCGAAAAAACGCGCCGCGAGCTCACAGCCGAGAACGCGCTGACGATCGCCAAGATCAATGCCGACGCGCAACGCTACGTGGTCGAGACCCGAGCCGACGCCGACTTGTTCAAGGCGCAAAAGCTGGCCGAGGCGGCGCGACTCCTGAAGAACGCCGAGGCCGAAGCGCAACGCCTGCGCCGCGAAGTCCTACAAGGCCCAGGAGCCAAGAACCTCGTCGCGCTCGAGGCAGCAAGAAACCTCGACCTGACCAAGATCGTGATCTCCACGCTCGACAACAACCTGCTCGATCTCTCGAGCTTCGCAAGCAAGCTCGGTTCGCCCAAGCAGTGACGCCAGAGTAGTGCGAACGACCCGCTGACGACGTTCCAACTTCGGCCCCCGGAGACGCGACACGCAGCGGCACGGCCAGCTCTTCGTCCCCCTTTGTCGGGCGCGCTACAGCGCGTTCGGCGTCGACTGTTCCGGAAGAGCGGGGACGCCAGTGCTGGCTGCGAACACCGGCAGTCTGCCGTGGCTGAATCGAACGTTCACCACCCGCGTGACCTCGTTGCCCCGCGGCACCCGGGCGTTTATCCCCGAAAAAACGACTACGACACCTTTTTGCCGCCCCCGCAGACGCGACACGGAGCGGCACGATCCACGTTGCGTTCGGTCACGCGCGCCACGCCGCGTGCGTCGATGTCGACGCGCAGCCAGGTCGTGCCCGCCAGGTCGCCGGCCATGAAGCGCTGGAACAACAAGAGGCCCTGAGCCACGGCCAGCATGTTGAGTGCACGCAGGCTGCCGGCGCGCTGCTCTTGCCACGCGGTGGGCCGCGGCTCCAGGTCCAGTCCGCCGACGCACGCCAGACACCCGCCGCGCGGCGGCACGATGAGACGGATGTCGGCAGCACCGGCGAACTCACGCCCAAGCGGAAGCAGACAACCAAGATCGAGGTGCGGGCGCAGGGCAGCACTCGCCAGGGACGCCACGGCGAGTCGCGCGCCATTGTCATCCGGCGCAGTGCAAAGGACGCGGCCAGAAAGGCATGCCGCGATGCCAGCCTCGCTACCGATCTCGGCGCGCACGCCTCGGAATCGACAGCGCGGAGCAACGCGCTCGATACGCCGCGCAATCGCCTCGACTTTGGGAACATCCACGTCCGCGGCATCCGCTTCAATCGCCTCGGCGCTATGTTCTTCGAACACATCGGCGTCCACCGCAACGAGGTCCTGCACACCCAGTCGCGCAAGCTCGACGGCAAGCAGCGAACCGAGGCGCCCAGCGCCGACGACGGCCATGGGCATCTGACAAAGCCGATCGTGAATCGCACGGCCACCGAGCGCAGCGATCGTCCGGCTGAACGCGCCACTCTCCGGCATAGCGCCGCGCAACTCGGGCACATCCAGGCCCGGCCGCCAGGACTCCATCCGCGGCCCGACGATGCAAAGCTCGTCGACCGCATGCACACGCCCACCCGAGATCCACGCCGCGCTACATCCGCGTTTGGCATGCAGTCCGAGTTCGAGGCGTTCGGTATCGCCGAGATGCGGCGTCCACCAGTACTGATGCCCAAGCCGCGGTAGGCTCGGCGGGATCCTTAGGACGCGCAGCTCGACCGTCTCGACCGGGCGCGGCCCCTCCGGGACGACCAGGTCGATGTCTGCGCCGACGCGCCACACCGCCGCCGTTGCGGTGAGGACAGCGCCACGCGCCAAGTCACCGCGCAACGATCGCAGCACCGGCTCGGCAATCAACAATCGGATCACGCACGCACCTCCGACTGGACAAGCGCTGCCACGGCGAAAGATGTCAGTCACAGGCGCAAACAGCCCGGCG
Organism: uncultured Phycisphaerales bacterium; assembly: GCA_964434515.1. Taxonomy (GTDB): domain Bacteria; phylum Planctomycetota; class UBA1135; order UBA1135; genus CAYSWE01. The sequence continues at coordinate 7,119 of CAYSWE010000140.1, forward strand.
AGTCCGGCTACCATTGTGGCGATGGAACTCACCCTGGTTCTCAAACGAATCGATGGCGCCGTGCACGCCATCTGGAAAGGCAAAGACCACGGCGCTTTGCAACTCGACGAGCTGCGCGAGCAGGTCGAACGTCTACGCCGCACGGTGCCGACGCGAGAGAGCAGCAAGGCGCTCGGCGACCTCCTGTTTCGGGCCATGCCCCAAGACATCCGCACGGACCTGACGACCGAAAGCCAACCCGCTCGCGTCGGGACGAAGGAGCCGTTCGTTCTCGCGCTCGACGTCGCGGGCTTGCGCGCCGACGCAGAAGATGCGCCGAAAGCCGACGCCGACCTCGATTGGATCACAGCCATCCCGTGGGAAGGCCTGCGCGCTGGCGACGGCCGCCAGCCGCTGCTCAACGAGGCTTGCATCGTCATCCGCCGCACGGGGGAACGTGCCTGGCAACCGCTCACGAGTCCGCCGCGCGTGCTGCTCTTGCTCGGCAACGTCCACCCCGGAGGCGAGCGACTGACCGCCGACGCCATCCAAGTCCTGCGCGCCCTCCTCAACGGCAGCGCCGCGACCCCGGTTCCGCTGCAACTGGCCGGAGGCGAAGCCGACCTCGAGGCGCTGCGCAACGCCGCGCAGTCGTCTCGCGAATTCGCTCCCCTGATCGACGCGAGTCGCGTGCTACGCGAGGGCGAGCTGGCGAACATGCTGCACGAAGACGACGGCTTCGAGATCGTGCACTACTTCGGCCACGGTCACGGCGCCATCCAGCTACGCCACAGCAACGAGTGCATCGAGCGCATCCAAGCCAGCGACATCCAAGCCACGTTCGCACACGCAAAGCGCACGCGCCTGGTCGTGCTGCAGGCCTGCGACCTCAGCGGCGCGTTCGCATTCGAACTCGCCACGCACGTGCCGCACGTCATCGCGATGAGCAGCGTCGTCGGTGCGGGGCCGACCAGCACGGCCATGCGCGCGTTCTACCAAACCCTCCTCGGCGAACGCAGCCTGCAAGACTCGGTCCGCGCGCTGCGGCAGGGTCTGCCAGCCGAGCAACGCTGGGTGCCCGCGTGGTGGGCCAGCACGGACGCGCGCAGCCTCGCCGAGCCGCTGTTCTCTAGCGAAGAACTCGCGCTGGCCCGCTACAGCCAAGCGCTCACTCTGACGCTGGACATCCCCAAGGACCTGTTCCCGGACGGCATGCCGGGCTACAGCGACAAGCGCGTGCAGCAGGTCTATGTCGAAACCGCGCTCGACAGCGGTCGACGGAACCGTGACATCACGGACCGTGACATCACGGACAGTGGCATCACGGACAGTGGCATCGCGGACAGCGGCCCAAAGCCGCACGGGCGCCGCCCGATCCAGAGCCTCATCGCCAGCGGCGCGCGCTACGTGCTCACCGGGGATCCGGGCATCGGCAAGACCACGCTGCTGATCTGGCTGGCACGGACCTGTGCTATTGAGAAATCCTGGGTCCCGGTCTTCATCTCGCTGCCAAAGTTCTTTGGCGCAGGTCCCGAAACACCGTCGCCGACTTCCTGGCGCACACTGCTCGAAGCCCTCGCAGAACAATGCGACTGGGAGGCGGCCCGCCGACACGGTCGACTACTGTTCCTCTGTGACGGGCTTGACGAACTGCAAGGCGACGCGCGAAGCCACGCCATCACGCTGCTGCAAAAGCTCGACCTCGACTACAAGTCTTGCCCCGCGCTGGTGACGAGCCGCATCCTCGGCGATCCGCTCAACGGGACCCGGTTCGAGACCGCCCGCCTGCTGCCATGGACCGAGCCGGAGCGTCGCCAGTTCCTCACGCAGTACTTCAGCTTCGTGCTACCAGACAAGAGCGCCATCGCGACCAAGACCGACAAGCTCTGCGGCATCCTCGCCGAGAGCACCATGCTCACGCAGCTCGGCTCGATCCCGATGATGCTGACCATCCTGGCCTTGCTCGAGGCGACCGACAGCCTCCCGTACGACGCCGGCGATTCGGGCAGACCGCGTTTGGTCAAGCACGCCTACTACCAGGCCGTGGTCGACAAGCTGTTCGCCGCAACTCACCAGCAAGACCCCGATCGCTTGGCCATCGCCAAGGACCGCCGCGAACCGCTCCGACACGAGTTGCAGATCGTCGCGTTGCACATGGTCCGCACCAAGACGACCGCGGCAAAGAAGAGCGAACTCGAGGGCGCTCTCCGACTCGGACTCGACGCCGATCCCAAAGCCGGCGACGAGACCGAGCGCGAAGCTCGCGTGCAGGCCTTCTTCGCGGACCTGCAAAACCTCCGCCTGCTGCGTCAGGACGTTCGCGCCGGCGGCCCGCTGACGACCCGGGACGATCCCCTGTATGCCTGGATGCATCGTAGCTTCGCCGAGTATTTCGTTGGCGAACGACTCCACACTCGACACGCGCTCGAGGGACTCGACGGCGTCTTTGAGGAGATCGCTGCGACCGAACCCGACGAGCTGCGCCGCGATGGCTTCTGGGCCGAGCCGATCGTGTTCCTCTGTGGGCACCTGGATGGCGAGGGCGCCGGCGCCCTCGTGCGGCGACTGGCCGAGGATGCCGCAACCCAAGCGATCGCGCTGCGCGCCGCGGTCAGCGCCCCGCATGTCGGCGAGGATGCGCTGGTCGAGGTGCTCGGGGTCTCGGACGAATCGCGCGAGCGGATGGCGATGTACGAACGCCTGATGTCGGAAGACGAACGCCCGGTCGACGAGACCACGGCGATCGAGGTGTTCCACCGCCTCGGGCAGATGAACATCGAGGCGCGCGCGGCCGCCCGCACCGATCGTCGCGATCGGGACGGCAACGACTTGTACTTCATCGACGAGGGACTCCGACGTCTCGCCGAAACGGCAAACGACGTGAGCCTGCGGCCAATCGCCGCCGATCGGCGACGGCTCATCTACGCGCCGTGGAAAGGCGAGCGCGAGGCATTGGCGAAGCAGCTGCGCGGGTTCGGTGCGGAGTTCGTTTGTCTGGTCGACCCCACGGGCGA
>CAYSWE010000141.1:0-10074 GCA_964434515.1 uncultured Phycisphaerales bacterium
GCTGCAGGAATCCAGGCGATCAGGAGCTTGCCGCCGCGCGTCGCAAGCTGCGTCTGTAGCCACGCGAGGGCTGCTTCGGTCGCGCGCCACCGTTTGGATTCGGTCGCGCTCCGCGCCGGGCCACCGCCCTCGCGGAACCACGGCCACAGCGATGCCAGAACTCGATGCCCGCTCGGAAGCGTGACCCGCGCGCCGCGACCGAGGACACGAAGCAACGGGATCACGCTCTGCATCGGCCACGGTTTCTTGGTGGCGAGGGCGCTCGGAAACGTCAGGCCGCGGCGTGTCCAGGTCCCTTCGTGCTGTTCGAATGCCGGGAGCGGGAAGCCCGCGAAGCGGCCAGTCGCCTCGGTCACAACGTCTTCGGCCCCGATCATGAGGATGACCACCAGAGCGCGCGAATCGGCCAGCCGGATCGCGCGCCGGCCGATCGTCGAACGCGGGTCGTCGGTCATGCAGAACCGGAGTCCGACGATGTCGACTCGCGACAGCCAGCGGGCGAAGGCTTGATGCGCCGTGTCATCCGCGCGCCCAAAGGCACGCGTCGTCGCGATGCACAGATCGGCGCGGCTCGGTTGGGCCGCGTCGGCCGTGCGGTAGCCGAGCTCTGGGTCGGAGGTCAGCCCGGCTGAGTCGGGGGCTGGCCAGCGCCAGCGCACCGCGTCGCGTGCGGCCGGGAATGCAAATCGCTCGCCGGCGAGCAGGGCGAGCCACACGACACAAAGGATCAGCAGAAGTTGGATGGGTCGCTTGACCATGGCCCTCCATTGTCGTGCATGATGGTCCTGGTTCCGATGTCCGAAGTTGCACTCCACAACGACTTTCTCGGCGTGTTCGCGATCTGCGAGCGCGACGGCGCGATTCTGCTCGCTGGGAATGAGCGCGTGCTTCGCCCGGGGCAGCCAGCACAACGGGTCTACGACCTTCCTGGTGGGAGCGTCGAGCCTGGTGAGCTGCTCACCGAGGCGCTCGTGCGCGAGCTTGGCGAAGAGTGCTCTGTCGCGGCCGACGTCGGCGCGTTCGCGTTCGTCCAGGAGGGCGTTCGCGTGGTCGAAGGCGTGCGCCACTATGCGTGGCGCTCGTTCTTTTTTTACGCGAACCTGCAAGATGAGCCCACCCCTGGCGCGGAGGTCTCCGAGCTTCTGTGGATCGCGCGAAGCCGGCTCGATGCTGTGCTCGGCGCACCGTACCACGCCGGCTTTCGGCGCTGGCTTCGGGACGGGTCGTCGTTTGAGAGCGATGTCTGGGCGTGAGGTCTATTTCTTGTCGACGCGCACGCCGAACATGATCCCGACCCACGGGTTGCCGGAACGTTCGCTGGTCCGATCGACGATCACGATGTTGCGATAGTCGGGATCCACCGCCGCGGCCCAGTCCTGGTTGAAGCTCTTCTCCTTGAGGGTCAGGTCGCCCTTGTTGCCGATCGTGAAGGAGCCTTCGAACGGCGTCTTGCGCGAACTCAGCAGCAGCTTCCAGCTCTTGTCTGCGCCGAGCGTCAGCGTCCCGGTCGCAACGTCGACCCTCGATTGGCCGGCGCGATGGAAGATCGCGTGCAGGCCCACGCGCCACTCGCCCTCGAGCCGTTTGAGGTCGGCGCCGGTTGGGATTTGGCGCACCAGCACGAGAGTCCCGACGTTGCCGTCGGTCGAGACCTTGTCCATGAGCACGCCGACATGCTTGGCGATGCCGCCCGTGAAGCTCCGCGCGCTCGTCAGGTCGTTCTTGAGCGACAGTGCCACGTCGAGGAACCCAAGCTTGTCTGCTTTGGCCGTGCCGGTTGCGAGCACGTTCGCTCCGCTCGAGTCCTTCCAAGAACCCGCGGTGAGCTTGCCGGCCTTGTCCATGGTGATCGTGCCGGCGAAGGCCCGGCCGACACGGTCGGGTGAGGGCTTGGTCTTGGGACCGGCAAAAATTAGCGTGTCTCCAAAGACGTGCCAGGTTGCCGCCAGCGAGGGCGACCCGGAGATCTGTCGGACCCCACAGAACATGCGTAGGAAATCGCGGTCCCGCGCGACGAAGAAAAAGCCGTCGCCATCCAGGTCGTAAAAGCCTGACCAGCGTCGAGCCGACCTTGAGTTTGCTGCAACGGTGATGGTGAGTTCGCCGTTCTTGGCGAGAAAATACTTCTCGTTCCGCGAGTTCCGCTGGCCGGGGCGCGACAGGGTGTAGTTCCCGTCATCGCGGAAGTGCAGCGTAGCGCTGTCGGCGTAGCTCTTGGATTCCTTGATAGGATAGCCTTCGTTGAACCTTGCGAGGCCGCCGAAGCCGGACATGTGGTGGTCCACGGCAAGTTTGACTTCACTGACGGCGTTCTTGTTCGTGCCGCCGTTTTGGCAGGCTGCGGCCAGGACGGCGCAGAACAACGCGGGGAAACGTGTCTTCATGATTCGATCGGAGTGGAAAACGGGATCGGGGTGGGCAGTCTAGCAGGCGAACCGACGTCTGTACCGCACTGCACACGCCGATTCTTACGAGTTGTCGTGCACAACGTGCCGGACAGTCGCCGGACGAAACGTTGCGGTGTGCGTCCGTTCGCGCTGAAATGTCGCCATGCCATCGATCCTCGCGCGCGACGCCCTGCGCCCGGCACCGCCCGCGGCGGGTGTGCTGCTGCTGTTCCTTGGGAGCACCGGGTGCGGGCTCGTGTTTCATGCTGGCAAGGCGCACCGTCGACCCGGCGTCGCGCTGCGGAGCTTCCAGGCCGCCGTCGGTGCCCAGAGCAGTGCAGCGACACCGGCCTCGGAGCGTGACCTGGGTGCGACTCCCTACCCGCTGACTTCGTTGACACCGGCGGAGATTCGCGCGTTCCGGGCGGAGGCCGATGGGGCGGTGCAGGGCGTTCGATCGGCGATGGCTGGAGGTGCGAATCCGGATTTGCTCCCGACCGGACGTTCGCGGAGCGATCGCTTCGCTCGCGCGTGGGGACTCGCCCACCTGTTCCGTCGGCCGGAGCGCGCCGAGGAGCTGCTCGTGGCAATCCTCGAGGAGAGTCCACGCTGGTTTCCGGCGGTCGACGAACTCGCCAACGTCAAGCTGGCTTTGCTTTCGCAGCCAGGCGCTCGGCGGGAGGCGACCCTTCTCTGTCGTGAGGTTGCCCGGGCGATCGGCGATACTGCACAACGCATTCGTTTGGCGCGCGTGCTCGAGTCGTCGGGGCGTCCTGAGGATGAGGCCGAGGGGTATGCGATTCTCCAGGCCTTGGCCCAGAGCAGTTCGGATGACGACGTCGCGGCGGGAGCGCGCGAGCTCGCGGCCTGGTATCTCGCGCGCTACCGGGCGCCCGAGGCCGAAGCGGTAGTCCGGCGAGCTCTTGGACGTCGTCCGGGGGACGGTCGCTTGATCCTCGCGCTCGCCCAGGCGATCCGCTTCCAGGGTCACATGCAGGACGCCTTCGACGTGCTGCGTCCGCTGGCGGAGAACGGCACCGGAACGCTCCAGGCGCGCGCGCTCTTGCAGCAGGTTTGGGCTCTGCGTGGGCTACGCAAGTTCGACGGGGCGCTCGCCCTCTTGGAGCGTCTGCTCGGCTCTGGGGCCGGTCCGGAAGCGAGTTTGGCGCCTTTCGTCACGCACAATCGGGCGATGCTCGAGCAGCTGCGTGGCTACCTTCGCGAGGAGAAAACCCGTGGGGCTCGCGTGGCCTATTCGGTCGACGAGCTGCGCTACCTGCTGCGGGAGTCCACGGATGCGAGCCAGCGACAGCACGCGCTCGGCGTGCTCGTTCGCAACGCGCAAAGCATGCCGAGCCTGACGCGCGATCTCGTGTTCGCGGCCAAGCACGATCCGGATGCCTCCGTGCGCCTCGACGCCATCATCGGGATGACGTCTCTCAACCGGACGGACCCGCAGCCGATTCGTATCGGTCTGGCCGATCCGGATCCGCGCAACCGCACCGTCGCAGCCGACCGGGCCCTCAACCTCCCGCGCGCGGTTGCCGTGCCGCTATTGATCGAGGCTCTCGACCGCGAACAGGATCCAAACGCCTTCCTCAGCATCCACGCGCGGCTTGCAAAGATCACCGGCGAGGTGTTCTTTCTCGGTCGCGATCGAGTGGCCACCGGAGAGCAACGCGCCGGGGTGTGCGCCGAATGGCGGCGCCGCTTGAAGCTGGAGGGCCGGCGCAAAGCAGGGTCCACCGACAAGACACACAAGCAGAAAGAGAGCAACGGATGAGCATTCTCGTGGTTGGTGGGGCCGGATACATCGGATCGCACACGGTGCGAGCCTTGGTCGAGGCGGGCGAAGATGTCGTGGTCCTCGACGACCTCAGCGAGGGGCATCGCGCCGCGATCCCGCAGGGCGTGCGGCACATCGCGGCGGACATCCAAGATCGCGAGGACACGATCGGGGCGCTGGTCGATGTGCGACCCGAGGCTGTGTTCCACTTCGCGGCCGCTTGCTACGTCGGGGAAAGCGTCAAGGATCCGTCGAGCTACTATCATCAGAACGTGCATGGCACGCACAATCTGCTCGATGGGATGCGCGCCGCCGGCTGCGACCAGCTGGTGTTTTCGTCGACGTGTGCGGTCTACGGCGAGCCCGAGCAGATTCCGATCGTGGAAGACCTGCCGAAGAGCCCGGTCAACCCCTATGGGCGAACCAAGCTGCATTGCGAAGGTATGTTCGCGGACTTCCATCGAGCCTACGGGCTGAGGAGCGTCAGTCTGCGCTACTTCAACGCTGCAGGTGCGCATCCGTCGGGCGAGATTGGCGAGGATCACGAGCCGGAGACCCATCTGATCCCGCTGGTGCTTCAGGTCGCACTCGGACAACGGCAGGACATCAAGATTTTCGGCACCGACTACCCGACGCCCGATGGCACGTGCATTCGGGATTACATCCACATCGTGGATCTGGCCGCGGCGCATCTCGCCGGTCTGAAGGCGATGCGCGAGGGACGTGCCAATGTCGCAGCCTATAACCTGGGGAACGAATCAGGGCACTCGGTGCAGCAGGTGATCGACGAGGCTCGACGTGTCACCGGGCATCCGATTCCGGCGGTGGCCGTCGGGCGCCGGCCGGGTGATCCGCCGAAACTCGTCGGCTCGTCGGCGTTGGCGCGCGAGGAACTCGGCTGGCGCCCGCAGTTCGCCGACCTCGGTGCGATTCTCGAGACGGCTTGGCGCTGGCACCAGGCGCATCCGCGTGGGTATGACGACGCTTCCTGAGGTGAACGGCGGTCCCAAGCGGCGCCTCCTGCCGCTCGGCACCGGTAGCATTCTCATGGGGGATGGGCGCAGCGCGGCGGGGTATCTGCTCGAGTGTGACACGACGCGCGTCTTGATCGATCCTGGACCGGGGTCGCTGCTTCGGCTCAGCCAGGCGGGGCTCGGCGTAGCGGATCTCGACTTCGTGTTGCTGAGTCACTTTCACCCCGACCATCACGCCGACCTGCTCGGCCTCTTGTTTCGACGCAACAATCCTGCGTTCGCCGGTGGGCGGCTTCGCATCGTGGCGCCGCCCGGACTCCGGGCGATCCTCGCCGCGTGGAAGACGGTCTACGGGACCTGGATCGAGCACGCGGATGACGACATCGTGGAGGTCACGGCCGGTGCGTCGGTCGCGCTGGGTTCGATCCGGGTGCACGCGTTCCCGGCCAAGCATGCGATGCCGGCGTTGCTCTATCGTTTTGGGTTTCCCGATGGCGCTACGGCGGCGTATTCCGGGGACACGGACGCGTGCGATGCGCTCGTCGAGGCATGCAGTGGAGTGGATTTTTGTTGGGTCGAATGCAGTTTCCCGGACGAACTCGCCGTGGCCGGGCACATGACACCGGGCCGCGTGCACGATCTGCTGACGGTCGCCCAACCACGCCGCTGCGGGCTCACGCACTTCTACCCGGCCATGATCGAATGGCTGGCGTGCGCGGACAACCTGGCGCGGACCTTCGCGGAACTCGCCACCGAGGTCGTGGCCTTGCGCGATCTCGAAGGGCAGCCGTTTTGAGACGGCTCTGCGTCTGGATGCTTGGGTCCTTTGCCCTGGCGACGGGAGTGGGGGCGCAGGTCGCCGTCGGTGACGCCGTGCTCGTCTCGAGGTTGGAGAAGCTGGCACGTCGCGCCGAGGCGCTTGGCGTGCGCACGGGGATCGAGGTGCACAACGCCGGGACTGGGCAGCTGCTGTTTGCGCGGCGGCGGCGCGAGGCGTTCGCTCCGGCCAGCAACATGAAGCTCTACACCGCGGCGTTTGCCTTGGAGGAACTCGGGGCCGACTACCGGTTTCGGACGCGTTGCTATGTGCATACCGTCGGCGGCGAGCACCTGCTGCGCATCGTCGCCAGCGGGGATCCGTGCCTGGCGGCCAAGGTCAGGCAAGGCCGACGCTACTTCGAAGGCCTGGCGAACGCACTCGTCGCCGCCGACCTACACTCGCTCGGCGGTGTCGTGCTCGAGGCCACGGCGTGGACTGGTCCCGACCGTCCCTCTGGCTGGCCGCGGGATCAACTGCATCGGCCTTACGCGGCTCGGACCGGGCCGTTTGTCGTCGAGGAGGCGTCGTTCTCGGTGGTTCTGGTGCCGGCTGCGCGTGGCAACGTGGCCCGTGCGCGCATTCTGCCCGAAGGAGTGTCCGTCGGTGTCCATGGGCAGGTGGCGCTGACGCTGTCACGGCGCAAGGGCAGTCGGCCGCGCGTGTCGCTCGGGCGGGATGGCGTGCATCTCGGAGGTCGGTTGTATCGGGGCTATCCGCAGTCGACCTATGCGTTCGCTAGCCCTACGCCGCGCGCTGATTTTCTCGGCGTCTTGCGCTTTCGTCTGGCGGAGAAAGGCATTCGCCTCGGGAACGAACTCGCTCGGTTGCCGAGCGACGCCGGTGCCGGGCGATGCATCTACACGATTGAGTCGCCGCTCACTTGGTCGCTGCGCCGGCTCTTGCGCGACTCCAGCAACTTCCATGCGGAACAGCTGCTGCGTGTCGTGGCCCAACACCGAGGCAAGCCGGCGACGCTCGAAGCGGGCCGCGCTCTGCTCGCCGCGAGCTTTGCGCCGAGTGCGGTGGATGCCGCGAGCTTCGTCGTCGCCGATGGTTCGGGCTTGTCGCGCGCCAATCGTACGAGTCCGAAGCTGCTCTGCGATTTGATCGACGGCGTGCTCGCGTCCAAGCGGCTCAAACCGTTCGTTGGCGCGCTTCCCCAGAGTGGCATCTCCGGAACGATCCGGACGCGGATGACGAGGATTCGCGGTCGAGTCCGCGCAAAGACCGGCTGGATCGCGGGCGCAAGCGCGCTCTCGGGCACGGTGCGCAGTGCGCGCGGACACGTGCTGCTGTTCAGCATCTTGATGAACTACGACCGCCACCGTGGTGGGATCAACGCTGGCTTGAAGGCGATCCAGGATCGGATCGTCGAGGCTCTGTATGATCATGGATAGGGGCGAGGGTTGCTGAATCACACCATTAGGATTCCCTCGTCCGTCGATTCCGACGCACGCCCGCGGCTTGCCGGTGCGCTTGGCATGGCCTGCGCGGCGGGGCGCTTGTTGGTCGAGCACCTCGAGCGGCGCGGCGACACCGAGAGCACGGTGGAGTTCAAGGGGCGTCGCGAACTCGTGACCGCGGCCGACAAAGCGTCCGAGCGCTTGCTCGTGGCGGCGGTGCGGGCTGGCTTTGCCGGCGACGCCGTGTTGGCCGAAGAAGGCGTCTCGAGCCCCAAGGGGGTCGCCGATCGCGAGGCGGAGTACTGTTGGGTCATCGATCCGCTGGATGGAACGACGAACTTTGTGCACGGCCATCCGGCGTTCTCGGTGAGCATCGGGATCCTTCGTGGTGGCGAACCCTGGATTGGCGTCGTCCATGCGCCGTGGTTGGGACCGCACGGTCATGGCGAGACCTACTTCGGTGTCGTCGGCGTCGGCGCCTGGTGCAACGATCGGTCGTTGCACGTTTCTTCGACCGAAGCGCTGCGCGACGCGGTCGTCGCCACCGGCTTTTCGTATCGCCGCAACGAGCCCGGTGTGAACACGAACCTCGCGAACTTCGGACGCGTGCTGATGGAGGTGCGTGGGATTCGGCGTTGCGGTTCCGCCGCGCTCGACCTCGCCCACGTTGCGGCGGGTGTCTACGACGGGTTCTGGGAGGTGTATCTCGAGCCCTACGACGTTGCGGCAGGCATGGCGTTGGTTCGTGCCGCCGGCGGTGAGGTGCGTGGGCTTGGTTCGGGCAAGAATCCTCTGCGGGGCAGTGAGATTCTGGCAACCAATACGCGGATTACGGCGCAGCTGATGGACCTTCTCACCGGAGTGGATTCCCCGTAGGTCGAACTTCCTCGGGAACATTGGGGAGTGATTCCCGTAATCGCACGCCCGCATCCCGGACAACTCGGCAGGCTGCTCGTTGGAAGGGCTTGTACCCAGCGATTGTCGAGCTTCTGGTTGAACCTCGGAGATCTTGTCCGAGAATTCCGGTCTCACTCTGGCCCTTGCGATCTAGCAATAAGGAAACACTTTGATGAACATTCGAACTCTCTCCCTGGCGACTGCGCTGCTCACCCTCTCGGCCGTTGCCTTTGCACAGGAGACCAAGCCGGTCGCTCCTGCCGTCGAGGCCGTCGCCGCGCAGGCTGGTGTCATTCAATCGACCGACGGCTATCCGCTCGGCACCTGCGTTCTCTCCGGCGAGAAGCTCAAGAAGGGCAAGATGAAGGTCGTCGAGGTCGAAGGCCGGACGATCAAGGTGTGCTGTGGCAACTGCGCCAAGAAGGTCAAGAAGGATCCGGCTCGCTTCATCAAGAAGCTCGATGCCGCGATCGTCGCGCAGCAGAGCGCCCACTACCCGCTGACCAAGTGCCCGGTCTCAGGTGACAAGCTTGTCGCCGGCGACACCGTGAACGCTGTGATTGGTGGCCGGCTTGTCAAGCTCTGCTGCCGGGACTGCATCACCAAGGCCAAGGCAAACGCCAAGGCCATCGCCAGCAAGATCACGACTGCCGCCTACGCCCAGCAGATCGCCATGCACAAGGGCGGCAAGGGGCTCACTTGCCCGGTCTCCAAGAAGCCCGCCGATCGCAAGGGTAAGGCCCAGATGATCCTGCACGGCAACACCCTCGTGGCCGTGTGTTGCAAGAACTGCCTCAAGGCATTCAAGGCCAACCCGAACAAGTACCTGGCCTCGGCGGGGTCTGCTGCGAAGCCGGCGAGCCGGCCGGCGCACGAGCATGAGGAGAACGAGGAGCACGAGGATCACGAGCACAAGTAGTGCTGCGGCCCGAGGCTCGCGTCCGTCGATCGCCCGGGCTACTCGCTCAGATAACGTCGCATCGCGACGGTTAGGTCGTCGCGCAGCTCATAGAGAAGCGGCTGCCCGGTCGGAATCTCGAGCGACGGAATCTCGGCGTCGGAGATCTGATCGAGGTGCTTGCAGAGCGCGCGCAGCGAGTTGCCGTGCGCCGCGATGAGCACGTTCTTGCCGGCGTTGAGATCCGGCACGATGAAGTCATACCAATAAGGCATCATGCGAACGACGACGTCCGCGAGGCATTCGGTGTTCGGCCGTAGCTCGCGCGGCAGGTTCGCGTAACGGCGGTCATGGCTCGGGTTGCCTTCGCCCTCGAAAGGCGGTGGCGGCGTGTCGTAGCTCCGCCGCCAGAGGTGGACCTGCTCGGCGCCGTGCTTCTCCGCGGTCTCCTGCTTGTTGAGTCCCGTGAGGCCTCCATAGTGCCGCTCGTTGAGTCGCCAGTGCTTGCGCATCGGGATCCACAGCTGGTCCATCTCGTCGAGGGCGAGTTGGGCCGTCAGGATCGCGCGCCGCTGCACGGAACAATGCACGACGTCGAAGTTCAGCCGGGCCTCCTTGCAGAGGGTGCCCGCGTTGCGTGCTTCGGCGATGCCAGCTTCGGTGAGCGGGACATCCATCCAGCCGGTGAAGCGATTCTCGAGATTCCAGAGGCTCTGGCCATGGCGTAGGAGGACAAGCATGGGCGAGACACTAGCGCGTGGGGCGCCCACGCGTCCAGCGAGGGATTCGTGGCGTGCGCGGCCTCGCCACGAACTGCCGTTGTGGCGTTACCCTAGGGGGCCGCTTGGCATAGTCCGAAGAGTCCGTCGAGGAACGCCCCATGATTAGCCGATTCGGCCGCTGCGCCGT
>CAYSWE010000142.1:0-9985 GCA_964434515.1 uncultured Phycisphaerales bacterium
AGATCAACAGATCCTTCAAGGTGAACCTGGCCATGGCCAAGCCGAACGCGTTGGCTCTGCTCTGGCTCGGCAACCGGATCGCCATCCCGCTGCCACCGACCACCTGCACGCTCTACTCGTCGCTGCTGACCGTCCTGTCGGGCTCCCTGACGAGTGCTACGGGCACCAAGTCCGTCACGATCCCGATTCCAAACATCACCGCCCTGATCGGCGTGAAGTTCGCGAATCAGTACTGGGTCTTCGACAGCGCGACGCCATTCGGCCTCGTCCTGACGAACGGCGGCGAGGGCAAGGTCGGCGGCTAATCGCTGACAGTCTTCCCATTCGAGCTTCCCATTCGAGCTTCCCACTCGAGCTTCCCACTCGAGACGACGGGCTCGAAACAACGAGCTCAAAGCAGCGGGCGCACTCGCTTTCGCGGGTGCGCCCGCTGCGCGTTTCAGGCGCTATCCTTGAGTCATGCATGCGACTCTCCTCTTGTTGCCCCTGCTCGCGGTCTGCTCGACGGCGGATCAGGAACGCGCTCCCGAAAGCCACCTGGAACTGATCGTCCTTGGCGTTGCGCAGGATGGTGGTATGCCGCACGTCGGCTGCACGAAGGCGTGCTGCACGCGGGCTAGACATCGGCACGAGGAACTCTTTCCCGCCTGCCTCGGCATCCGCGACACGCACTCGGGCGCACTGGTGCTGTTTGAGGCCACGCCTCGCATCGAACCGCAGCTCGCGCTGCTGCACGAGTCCGACGCTGGGCGGCATGGGCGCACACCGGTCGACGCCATCGTGCTGACGCATGCACACATTGGCCACTATCTCGGCCTAGCGCAGCTCGGCCGCGAAGTGGCGAGCAGCCGAGAGCTGCCGGTGCACGCGAGTCCCCGCATGGCCAGCTTTCTGCGCGAGAACGGTCCGTGGAGCCAGCTCGTCAGCCTGAAACAGATTCGGCTCGAGGAATTCACGTTTGGCAAGCCATTTTCGCCGATCCCCGGACTTCGGGTCGAAGCGATCCAGGTCCCCCACCGTGACGAGTTCTCGGACACGGCGGCGTTCAAGATCCACGGCCCAAAGCGAACGGTGCTGTTCTGTCCCGACGTCGACAGCTGGTCACGTCATCCCAAACTCCTGGACCGACTGCTCGCCGGCGTCGATGTCGCCTACATCGACGGGACCTTCTACGACGGGAGCGAGTTGCCCGGGCGCAACCTCGCCGAGATCCCGCATCCGCTCATGATCGACACCATGAAGCAACTCAAAGAGCGAGCTCGCGCGCGGCCTGGCTCGATCCGCTTCATCCACCTCAACCACACGAACCCGGCGCTCGGCGGGGGCAAAGTCCGGGAAGACGTCCTGAGCCACGGGTTTCGCCTTGCCCGACGAGGTGAGCGCCTGGCACTGTAGTCGACGATCATGGTAAGAGTCGCGTTCACGAACAACCTCCAACGGCACGTGGCGTGCCCGCCAACCGAAGTCACAGGCGGAACGGTTCGCGAGGTTCTCGATGCGGCGTTCGGCGAAAACGATCGCGCCAGGCGCTACGTGCTCGACGAGCAGGGCGCTTTGCGCCAGCACATGAACGTGTTCGTCGACGGCGACTGGCTTCGAGATCGAACACAGCTCAGCGACCCGGTCCGGCCGGAATCCGAGGTCTGGGTGATGCAGGCGCTGTCCGGCGGATGACAAGGACAAGAAGAGAGGGATCGCATGACTGACTCGCTGCTGGCCGCGACCCGAAAGGGATTGTTCCGGATCGACCGACAGGCGGGTACGTGGGCCGTCGCCGACGCGCAGTTTCTGGGCGACGAGTTCTCACTCGTCGCCCAGGATCCGCGCGACCGAACCGTATTTGCCGTGATGCAGCACGGCCACTTCGGAACAAAGATCCACCGCACCCGCGACCTTGGGCAGACCTGGGAGGAAAAGCCGGCGCCCGAGTACCCGGCAAAGCCGGACGGCGTTGAAGACATCAACGCGAGTACGGGCAAACCCATCCCATGGAAGCTCGACCGAATCTGGGCCCTCACCGCCAGCGGACCCGACGAACCGGGCGTCCTCTGGTGCGGCACGCTCCCAGGCGGCTTATTCCGCTCGAGCGACTCAGGTGAAACCTGGGAGTTGTGCGAAGCGCTGTGGTTTCATCCCGCGCGCAAACGCTGGTTTGGCGGCGGCGCTGATTGGCCTGGCATCCACTCGATCTGCGTCGACCCTCGCGACTCCAAGCGAGTCGTCCTGGGAGTATCGTGCGGCGGCGTCTGGGTAACCCGGGACGGCGGTGCAAGCTGGGCGTGCAAAGCACAGGGAATGATCGCCGAGTACATGCCTCCCGGGCAGCAAGACGATCCGGAAATCCAAGATCCGCACTGCGTCGTGCAATGCCCATCGGCCCCCGACACGCTCTGGGCACAGCATCACAACGGCATCTTCAAGACGGTCGACGGCTGCGAATCCTGGCAACGCATCGAGAACGCCAAGCCCTCGGCGTTCGGCTTCCCGGTCGCAGTGCACCCGCGCGACGCCGACCGCGCCTGGTTCGTTCCGGCGATCCAGGACCAGCAGCGCATCCCGGTCGACGGCGCGGTCGTCGTCAGCCGCACGCGCGATGGTGGCGCGAGCTTCGATGTGCTCACACGTGGCCTACCTCGAGAGCACGCCTACGATCTTGTGTTTCGTCATGCCCTCGACATCGACACCACGGGCGACCGACTGGCATTCGGCAGCACGACCGGTTCGCTGTGGGTGACCGAGGACCAAGGCGACCACTGGCAGACCGTGGCCGAACACCTGCCGCCGATCTACTGCGTGCGTTGGCTCGCCTGAGCCGCGCGGCCGCAGTCTCTACTGCGTCGCGCGCAGCACGCTGGCCAGGAGCTCGTTGGCAAGCCGCGCACCAACAAGATCCGCGGCGCCGCGCCCGCTGAGGTTGCCGGTCCAAACAACGATCACATAGCGAGCCGTAACGCCGACACTCCACGCGTCACGACGCCCCGAGGACGTGCCCGTCTTCCAAGCGACGGTGCCGACCGCAACCGAGGACGGGTTTGGCGAACTCCGGCGCAACACAGCGAGCACAGCACGCCGATGCGCCAGACGAATCCCAGCAACGTCGGCTTCGCTCGCGGCAAACCGGCGATAGGCCGCAGCCAGAGCCAGCGGCGTAACGCCGAGCGTCCCGAGGGCGGCGTCGAGATGTAGGCTAGCCGACGGCGTGGCGATCCCCAGTTGCTCGAGCACATCGCGAAACCGCTCCACGCCGACTTGTTGCAGCAGCTCGATCGCCGGCATGTTTCGCGACGCCGCCAGGGCGTCTGCAGCCAGCAGCGAACCGCGGTAGCGACCGTCGAAGTTGCGTGGCGACCAGCGCGCGAACACCACCGGCGAATCGGACACGACGGCGTCCAGACTCGTGACGCCGAGCTCGAGGGCGAGCGCATAGAGAAAGGGTTTCAACGTGCTCCCTGCTGGCCGCGAACAGACCGCCGCGTCAAGCTGCACGCGGTGCCAATCGTCCGAACCGGTCAACGCACGAATCACGCCCGACGCGCGGTCCAGAACCACGACCGCGACGCCGTCCGCACGGCCGGCATCTCGCTCCCGAACGCAGCGGTCGACGCGCCCCTGCAGACCCACGTCGAGGCCGGTCTGGATCAGGGGACCGCGCGCCCGGGACATCGCGACTTCGCAGGCGTGCGCGGCTCGGAACGGCCACGCTCGTCGCCTGGCACCGAGCGGCTCTCTGAGCGCGCGCGCACACGCGGCTTCTGACAGGACGCCGCGCGCCGACATCGACCGGAGCAGGCGATCGCGATGGAACAACAGCAACTGTGGATTTCGACGGGGCGAGCGACGCGAGGGTGCCGGTAGCATCGCGACGAGCGTGGCCGCCTCGGCGACGCTCAAGTCACGAACGTTCTTACCGAACCACCGCAGCGATGCGGCAGCGAATCCCCTGACGAGCCCACCGAGCGGAACCAGGCTCGCATACGTCTCGAGAATCTCGTCCTTCGACAGCACACGCTCGATCTGCCGAGCTCGGAACATCTCGAGGATCTTGTTCGCAAACGAACGGCGATGCGGCTCGAGAATACGGGCCAGCTGCATCGTCAGCGTCGACGCACCGGACACGACACGGCGCCGCAGCAGGCTCGTGACGCCGGCGCGGAGCACCGCGAGCAGATCGACTCCCGAGTGCGTGCAAAACCGTGCGTCCTCGGAAGTCAACAACGCGTCGACCAGAGCGTCGGGCAGGTCCCCCCGGCGAACGCGGATGAGCCGCTCGCCGAGCGGGGTCGGCGAGATTCGTAGCAAACTCCCATCGGCGGCCAGCACACGCGTCGACTCACCGTGCCGCGTAAGCACAGCCGAGCGGAACGGAAACAGCATGCCGAGCCCACGCTCGGCTACGAGCGCCGCCAGCAGGCAGAGCGCCGCCATAGCCGCGCAGCGCAGCACACGCTCGAGACGAGGCCGACGAGTCATCGCTGAACGGTAACGACCCCCGCCTCGCCGAAGCCCCCGGTCTCGCCAGGCTCGTAGAGACTCTCGACAAACGACCGTCGCTGCTGATAACGCCCCTCGGTCACGGCTCGAACGTGGTAGCGCCACTCGAACCGGCCATGCACGGTGCCCGACGAAACAGGAGCACACGATCATCCCGGCTTTCCACGTGCAGCCGGTCGCGCTCCGAGGACCGAACGTCGCGAGCCGGCTCGACCTCGAAACCACCGGGCAGAAGCTCCGTGATCAAGAGATTCTCGAACGCGACATCCGCCTTGCCGGCGATCACAACATCGTAAACCCGCCCAACGACGAAGCGCTTTGCCAGCTTGCCGTTCGTCGAGTCCAAGACGCGGCGAACGATGTCGAGCCCAGGCAACGGCGCGCCGGCTCCCGACGTCCGTTGCCCCTTGAGTTCGAGCACACCCCAGACCGGCACGGTCGACTCCAAACGGAGGTTTGCACCAGGCTCGAGCTGCAGCGCGATCGGCTCGCCCCGCGTCCGGAACTCGTGTCCGCCGACATGTGCCACCAACTCGAAGGCCCCCGGTTCGACCGCGTTTCTCCGCCAGAACTCGGCCACCGCGCGCAGCGCCT
Source organism: uncultured Phycisphaerales bacterium (assembly GCA_964434515.1). Taxonomy (GTDB): domain Bacteria; phylum Planctomycetota; class UBA1135; order UBA1135; genus CAYSWE01. The sequence goes on from CAYSWE010000142.1 coordinate 5,086, forward strand.
GCGCCAACTCCTGCGTCGTTCGCCGCCGCGGCCTGAGCAGTGCACGCTCGAGCCGCCTCGCAAGTACGATGATTCGCGGATCGTCGCGCCCGAGGGCCAAGAGCCTGCGGAGTTCGAGCGCATCGGTGCGCGTGCGAGAACGGAGCAAACCGCCGTGGTCACGCGGCACCTCGGCCTCGCCCGCCGGGGCGGTCGGAGCCTGATTGGTCGCTTCCGCACGGTGTAACCGTGCGCTGGCCAACCCGAGTAGAGCGCGCTGCTCCGTGGTCGTCGCGACCCTACCGAGCCGCTGCAGCGCCGCCGCGACGCGTCGCTGCGCACGCGAGAGGACCTCGACGGCAAAGCACTGGAGCCCAACATTGGAGCTGTGCCGCAACAGGGTTGCGACGCGATTCGTAATCCGATGCAAAGCCGCGGCGTCGACGTCGTAGCCAAGAGCTCGCGCACTGAGGAGGAAATCGAGCCCATACACGGTTCCGAACGCGTACTCGGAGGTCGAACTCGGCCACATGCCGAGACCCCCGGTGTGCACCTGCATCGACAGGACGCGGTCGACACCCGAGCGAATCATCGCCTGTGTCGCATCCGCGCCACCCTCTGGGTGCATCCGTGCGGACAGCGATTGACAGGCAAGCAGTGCAAGCCCGCGTGAAGAGGTCTGCTCGACGCACCCGTGCGGATAGTCGATGAGCGCCTCGAGCGCGGGCGCCAGGCGGGCGTCCGGGCTGGTCGAGATCACCAGGCGACCTGAGACAGTTCCCGACCAGTCGCGCGACACGGCGATCGTCGAGTGCTCGCGGTTGGCGATCCCAATGTGCTCGATCTGAAGAACGCCCGGGCGGCGAACCGAGAAGCGACCTTCGACGACGCGACGGTTCTTGCCGAGCGTTCCCGTGACGCGCAGTCCCTGCGGCGTTCTACCACGGCCGACCAGGACCGGTATGGCGACGCTCTTGGTCGCGCCGGCGGCGAGGTCGAAGGCCAAGGTCCCCGGCGTCGAATGCACGCCGAGACTGCCGATCGCCGCAACCTGCAAGGCCACGCGTCCGGCGTGCTCGGTGCCGTTCTTCGCCGTGACCGTCAGGGTAAGGCGATCTCCCGGCTCCGACACCCTCGGCATGGCGACGGCGAGCCCAAGCGGTGCGCGCACGGTCACGGCGCGCGACGCGGCTCCCACTGCACGAGAGCCGACGGCGATCACCGACAGACGCAAGCGACCTTCGAAGTCGTTGGGTGGATCGAACACGACGCTGGCGCTGCCGCTCGCGTCGAGGATGACTGGCCCGACGAACAGCGCCAGACCGCGGATCTCCCGACTCATCGTGCCAGCGAGACGTTCGGCAAGCTCGCCGTCGCCACCGGCCAAGACCGCTGGCGAAAAGCGCACGCCACTGAGCAAGCGACGCCCGGTATCGGCACCGCGCGACTCCAGCCGACGTGCCGCGCCGAAGTAGGCCACGGGATCGGGATCCGGATGAGCGGACACGCGCAGCACGCCTTCGTCCACGAGCATGAACACGGCGCGGCGCGTCCCGGGAGCGTGGACCCGCGCGACGATCCGCTCGCCAGGCACGATTCGCTCCGGTGCCGTGAGCGTCACGCAAGCAGCGCGCTCGGGATGCGCAACCGGAATCGAAGCGCCGCCGGTCAGCCAAAATGGGCCATCACCAGAGGCGACGGCTTGGCGCGCACGCAAGGTCACGACTACATGGAGATTGGGACGCGTGGTACCGGCCGGGATGCGAAGCTCGTGCTCGCTGTGCCCGGCGGGGACGTCGACGACGGCGACCGATTCGACCGTGGAGCCTTCGAGGGACACGCAGGCGCGCCCGGCGAACGGCGACTCGAGCGCGAACTTGGTCGTGTGACCGGGCAGCACGGGCTCGACCCTCGCCTGCACGCGCAAGCGATCCGGCCGGCGCGGCACATCGCCGAGGTCTTGCTCGGCCATGGCGCCATCCGCGGCGGTCGCGACGACGGTGAACCAGCCGCTCTGTTGCCCTGTCGGTTGCAAGGTAACGTCGGCACGCCCGCGCAGATCGACCTCCTGCGTCGCGACGACCTCGCGCTTGATGTAGGTCTCGTAGCGAAAACGACCGCGGCCGCCGGGAACGAAGCGCCAATTCCACCTGCGCCGCTCGAGGTCGACGCGAACCCGCCGTGCCCGACGCACCAGCGTGCCGTCGGCATCGACGACGATGACCGACGCACCGTGCTCGGTGGCGAGCACTCCCAGAATGCCGTTGGCGGGGATCACACGCTTCTCTGTCCGGCAGTGCACGGCACGGCCGGACGGGTCGAGCAGCTCCACGCTCGCCCGCACATTGAAGCACTGCCCGCCATCGCGAGGCGCGGGGAGCGCGAAAGCGAGCCGCGCCTTTCCGGCGGCGTCGAGCACCCCCTTGGCCTTTGCGGCGCGCAGCGGCTCAGCCTTGGCAAACCCAAAGGACCAACCTTCGAACCCCTTCGGCTGGAACTTCGCCGGCAGGTAACGAACCAAAGCGCGCACGGGCCGCTTGGCGGCGGAACTCCCATCGAGCCAAGTGCCATCGACCGCCAGTAGCCCGCGGTCGCCGAGCTTGAGGTGTCCGAGCGACGCATGCACTTCCAGTCGGTCAGGAACGAACGCCTCGACGCGTAGCGGTGCTGCGCCAAGCGTCTTGTTCGCGCTGTCGATTGCGCGCAACTCCCAGGTGCCCGTCGCGGCCGACGCCCGGAAATCGTGATCGAACAGGACCAAGCCCTCGCCGCTGGTGTGGACCCGAACGGTCTGACGCTTGCGCCCCAGCGGATCGAACAGCTGCAGGTCGAGCGGAAGCCGGCTCGGAGCCACGCCGTTCTCGTCGCGAACGACGATGGTCGCCCGCGCGTGAGCTCCGGGGCGCACGATGCCACGATCAAAGTAGATCCACGCCTCGGGCCCGGCGGCGGCGGCCCGCCCGCCAAGCCCGGCGTCGGCGAGTTCGACCTGATGATGGTCCAGGTCGATGAAGCTCACGTCATCGCCCGAACGCACCTCGATGAGGAAGGGGACGTGATCCTCCTGCGTCTTGGCGTAGGACAACACGACAGTCCCGTCCGCCTTGGTCTTGCCGCGAGCGATTGGCTGGTTGGTTCGCGTCCAGACGCGCACGTCAGCACCACGGACCGGCTGGGCATGCGCAAGGCCTGCGACCCACACCGCGACGGCATCGTCGGTGACCCGAGCGGTGACGCCGAGATCCGTGATCTGTAGGAGCTTGGTGATCCTCCAGGCGCGATACCTAGCGTCGCGAACCTCGACGAAATACATGCCAGACTTCGCGCCATCCAAGAACTCGTCGAGCTCGATCGTATGCTCGCGCCGCTCGTTCGGCTCGCCTCCCAACTTGATCCGCCTCGTGTGCCCGGGAGCAAACACGACCGGCGGCGGCGACCGCCTCTGCTCGGCGAGACGCACCATGTTGTTCGCATAGGCGCGCCGGACGCTAACGACGGCCTCGCTGACATTGACCGCCTCGAAGCGCAGCCGGCGCTCGGCCTTCGACGAGAGCACGTCGCCTTGTTGCACGAATCGCAGGGAGGGCTTGAGGTCATCGACGCGCACGCTGCGCACGTCATCGAGGTCGAGGCGGGCAACGCCCACGCCCGGAAACCCCTTGGCCAAGCGAACGCGGTAGGGCATGCCGGCCTCGAAGGAGCCGAGCAGACGGAACCCACGCCAGGTGCGCTTCACCTGGAAGTCGACAACCGGCTCGACCGAGATCGTGTTCCGCTCGGGCAAGGGGATCCGCCGGTCCAGCCGGATCTCGATCCCGTTCGTCGCTGCAGAAATCCCGATCCACCGCAGCTTGGTGGCGAGCGAGACGACCCGCGACCACGGCTCGATGGTGCGTAACTCGCCGGTGAGCCCCCGCATCCCCGCGGCGATGTCAACGCGTACTCGCGGCAACCTCTCCGTGCCGGCGTTGAGCTTGATCCGGAAGACCTTGGGGGCGCTGTCGGTCTGCGTCACGACCTCAAACGGAACTGGAGTCCCGTTCGGGCGATGCACAGCCAGAACTCGGACCAACTCCGCCCTCGGGACCGACTGGGTGAATCCGAGAACCAAGGTCGGCGTCCGACTCTGTGTCTCGACGACGCAGCCCTCGACCTTGGGGACATCGGTAACAAACGCAAGCGAATCGGTGCCGAGCTTACGCCCGTCGATCGCCCGCAGACTCGGCGCAACATGCACGCGGTAGCGCGTCGCCGGCCGAAACTCGTCGACCGGCCGAATCTCGAGCAGGCTCGGCGTGTGCCAGTGCTGACGAATGCGCGTCGGCGGTGTCAGTGTCACAGCCGACGCCGCAGGCGCCACGTCCTCACCGTCGTCCGCGCCAGCACGAACCGGGGCCCCGAATTCCACCAGGATGGCGTTCGGCTGCTGCAGGACGTGCACCTGCACCGGACCGGCCGGCCCCGTCTTTGCCGGGCGATCTCGCTCGACCCAACGCAGCAGATAAAACGACAGAACGATCGCCAAAACCGCGTTGTACACCAACAACGCGTTGATCCATGTGCGCCTCACGCCTTCCCTCCAAATGCCAAGATGTGCAACACCCGGCAAACCCCAACCAAACGCGACGATCCCGCATTTCGCCGAAGCTGTCAAGTGGCCTCAAGCCACCGCGCCACCCTGAGAGAAGTAGCGTGATAGAAAAAACGACTACGACACGTTGTTTCCGCGCACGGCGCCGAGGATCGAATCCACGCTTGGGCGATCCGCGGGTCCGTTGCCAACCTTGTGCAGACGGACGTTGCCGCGAGGGTCGACCAGCACATCGCCGCCGAGCTGCGTGACGTCGCTGCCGGTCTTGCGCAAGCGCCGGCCTTTCGCAAGCAGCTTGAGATACATCCAGATCGCCGCGGGGCCGTAGAG
>CAYSWE010000143.1:0-9968 GCA_964434515.1 uncultured Phycisphaerales bacterium
CGGTATCGTCCGTCAGGTTCGCCCCGTCGATGTTGAGGACGTCGTTCGATTACGCCGCATCGCGTCCGGACGGCGTCATCCACACGAGTCGGCGTCGGAGCAAGTATTGATTGTAGACCTGACGCAGGGTCGACACCGAAACGTCGAAACGGGCCGACAGTGTCGTGTCTCACGCCTTGTGAGCGATTCATCTCACGCTTCATCGCACGGATGTCAGGATCTCACGGCTCCGCAGACCGGACGACAGAAAAGCCGCTGGGTCACACTCCCACGGTTGGCGAGACGATCGACCTCGAGAACTACTCGTCGATCCAGCGCAACGCAAGCGGCTGTGCGAGGGCGGCCTTGGCCTGTTCTTCGAGCGCACCCGCGGGGTGTCTTGTCTCTTGCTGCCCATGTATCGCGCGATCCTGGCCGGGGCCGGGTCATGCGACGTCGACGCCACCGTTCTCGAACGTTGTGACGAGCGCTACGTAGTTTCCTTTGAATTCCGTCGTTGGTGGCTGATTGTATCTCCAGCATGACGATCCGCATCATTGGTGGCGAGTTTCGTGGAAGGAACCTGTCGACGGTCCCTGGGAGGGGAACGCGACCGTTGCTCGGTCAGGTCCGCGAGGCCCTCTTCAACATCCTCGGCGACCAGATCGTCGATGCCCAGGTGTGGGATCTGTTCGCGGGCACCGGGGCCAACGGGATCGAGGCGCTCAGTCGCGGGGCGCGGCGCGTAGTTTTTGTCGAGAAGGCCAATCGAGCGCTCCGCATCCTGCGCGACAACCTTGCGTTGCTCGATGAGGAGGATCTGGACTACGAAGTGGTTCGCGGCAACGCCTGGGATCCGTTAGAGGACGAAGATGCCCCGGATATCGTGTTCTACGACCCGCCCTACACCGAAGTGCGTGAGGACCCGACCAAGTCCCTTGCGCGCGCCGCCAGGGTGGTGAACGCGCTCAGCGACGGCGGACGGCTCGTGTTCCACTTTCCCGAAGGCGTGTTGGACGAGGACGACCTCGCCGAGCTTGGTGACGTCGATCTTCGTTGCTGGGGTGGGTCCGCAGTCGCCCTGGTCCGGCGCGAGCCCCTACCGCACTAGCGTCAGCGGCGCGGCGTTGCTGGCGAAAACGACGCGAGTGGGGGCGGTCTTGAGCACGACGAATGCGTGATACAGACGCGTTCCAAGGAGTGCAGAGGATAGGCCCGGCGGGACCTGCAGGCTTGCTGTCGCGTCGCCTCGTCCGTCGAGGCGACCGAGCGAGGCGCGGATCCATGCGTTCGGAATCCCGAGCGTCAGCGAGAAGTAGACATCGGGGTTGAGTGGCAGAGTGATGGAGCCAAGCCGGATTCCCGGTCGCGTGCCGCTGTTGCTGCCGAGGACCAAGTAGACTTTGCCGGCGTACGCGGCGCCGGTGGCCAGGCTCAGCGTCTGACTTCCGCCCTTGCCGAGCCCGATGGTGTGGCGATCGGCGGTCAGTGCCAGCGCGCGCCCGGAGATCACGCGGGCATAGCCGGCGCGAGGTGCAGCGCCGCCGGCCAGGTCGGCACCGACGATGACATCAGGGACGCCGTCTCCATTGACATCGCCGGCGTTCGCAACGAAGTAGCCGAAGTAGTCGCCGGCTTTCGTTCCGAATACGGTAGCGAGTTCCTTCCCGTCTTTGCCCGAGAAGAGGCGCACATACCCGGTTTGTTCGCTTTTCGCATTGAGCCCCGAAGGAGCGCCGACGGCGATATCGGCGTATCCGTCGCCATTGATATCACCCAGGCCGCCGACGGACATCGAGAACTCATCCACGCCCGGCATGCTGCCCTTGAGCGTGTAGAGGGCTTTGCCGGTGCGGCCTGAGACGACGCGCACACGACCCACGAGGCCCTTGTGCAAGGTTGCCTCACCACCATAGACAAAGTCCGGACGGCCATCCTTGTTGACATCGCCAGCGGCGCTCAATGCTCGGCCGGCGTGGTCGTTGGGTGCGCCGATGTAGTCGTACAAGCGCTTGCCGTCCTTGCCGGAAAAGACCTGGACGCTGCCAGAGTCCTTGCCGCCGCGTTGGTCGTGTGGTGTGCCGACTGCGAGGTCCGGGAAGCCGTCGCCGTTGATGTCGCCGAGGCCCGCGACTCGGTAGCCGAACAGTTCATCGAATGCGTGCCCGAACCAGCGCAGCAGGACTCGTCCATCCTTACCGGAGTGCACGCGCGCATAGCCGGTGCGGATGCCTTTGCTGTTGGCGCCCATCGGCGCGCCGACGATCACGTCGAGCGTGCCGTCCTTGTCCACGTCCCCCGCACTGCTGACCGAGTGGCCGAAGAGTTCGCCGGCGCGCGCACCCCACCAAGTGAAGAGCGGTTGGCCGGTCTTGCCCGACAGTACACGGGCGCTGCCCGTGATGACGCCCTGCTTGCGGTCGCGGACCGCGCCGACGAGGAGGTCGGCATAGCCGTCCTTGTCAATGTCGCCGGCGCCGTTGACCGAGTATCCCAGAAACGCCCCGGTCACTGCCCCGGTGAAGTGGTGCAGCACGCTGCCATCCTTGCCCGAGATGACGCGCGCCGAACCAGAGGCGATGCCGTTCTTGTCGTCGCCCCACCCGCCGAGGATGACGTCGCCAAAGCCGTCTCGGTTGACGTCGCCGCAGCCACGCACGGAGAACCCCAGAAACTCGCCGATCGAGTCTCCATGGAAGGTGTAGATGTGCCTCTGTGCGGCGCATGGTGATGCCAGGAAGGCTACGCCGCACGCGACGGCAAGGACGGCGATGGACCGGTGCAGTTTCATGGCGAGTACCTCAGTCGAAGTTCGTGGGACTGCAGGCATTCTATTCGGTTGCAACCGGGGATGGCGTCGCGCTCCGGCGCCCGGGCGAATGTCGTCGGTACGGTTCGGTCGTCGCTACTTGCTGAATCGCATCTCGACGCCGTTGGTCAACCCTAGTTTGTCATGCACGACGTCGGCGATCGCGAACTGAGCCGCAAACTGCAAGCCTGCGAGCAGCTTTGGGTCCACCGCGCCGAAGCGGAGTCGCGCTGCTGCGCCCGTCTTGGGCACGAACAACACGGTTGCGGGGATCGTCGAGAGCAGTTGGTACGGGCAGCCGAAGAGCTTGAGTTGACCGTTGCCGCGGGTGTTCAGCAATGCGAGCACGAACTCGACGCTGCGGAGGGGGCGGCCGATGCCGAGATAGAAATCGCGGTTTCCGTCGGTGGGCTTGCCATTTGCCACCAGAGTTCCGACGGTGTCGAGCGTCCCCTGGCATGGTTTGCCGTAGCTGACAGCGAACGCGCCGCCCAGATTGCCCTTGCCCGGTGTCGGCGTGAAGTCGCGGAACCAGTCCTTGCCGCGATGTGCTCCCGCGAAGTTGTCATAGTCGTAGGCGAGTGTCGGCGCCGGCGATCCGGTCGCAGGAGGTGCGGAACTTCCCTGGGTCCAGCGCTTGCCTTGGATCGCGATCTTCTCGCGCTTGAACCCCGTCGTTCCCCAGGAAACCCAATCCAGCATTCGCTGTGGATCGTTCATCTGGCGGTTGATCTGCGTGTTGAACAGGGCGAGCGCGCCGCGGTTGCGATCCAGTTTTTCTGCGAACAAGCCAAAGAGGAAGTGGAACAGCGTGTTTCCCGTGAACACGTCTGTCTTGGTGGACGGCTTGATCTTTGCGAGCCAGTGGACGCGTAAGAACTTTCCGGGTGCGATCGCCGTCTGTGGGGGGAACGCGTACCAGTAGTTCTGGGGGCGTCCTACCGTCATCGTGGCCTGGTACAGCGACCAACCGCCGATCACGACGGTTTGGCTACTGAGGTTGGCGAGTTCGATCCACTGGCCTTCGCCATTGCGAGGCTGGAACTCGATTTCGCTGATGACAACTTGCGCTGTCAAGGCCGGAAGCGTCACGGCGAACATTAAGGCGGAGGCGGCGAGGCGAAGGGGAGTCATCATCGGCTCGAGGGACGCTGGCAAGGCCAGGCAGTAGGAGGAATACGGTTGAAGGGCCAGTGCTCCGGCGGTTTCCGGAGCACACCGTCGATCTGCGGCTTGGTTGCGGCCACAGTTCACGTGGAAAGATACCACAGTCGTCCGACTTTGGCGGGCGTGTGCCACTCCTGCGACAGCTGAGCCAGTGTTTCAAGTTCGGACGCTCCCGTCGCCGATAACGGGCTGGGGAAATCAGGTCTCGACGAGAACACGGTCGTTCTCTCCAACGCACCCACACGGCAACGAGGCCCCAGGTTCACGGATGACGAACGCAAAGCGCAAGCGGACCCACGAGCAGCAAGTCGACGAGATCGTCGAGAAGCTGATGCACGACCAATTGCCGAAGGGCGATCGCATTCGTCTCATGAAGGACCTCGTTCGTCGCGGTGACGATCTGCCGGACGAAGTGCTCAAGGATGCATTGCAGCGGCTCCTGGAGCACTTGCTGCTCTAGTCGATCGATTCAAGACATCGACCCACTAAGAACTCGCTCCGGATGTTTCTTCAGGCGCTCTCAACTCGGAGCTGCCGCCCAGTCGATGGAGAGAACCTCCCCACGACGAGCGCTTGCCCGCTCACCAAGGACCACAAGGATCGACGGCCCCAGCCGTCAGGACGAAGGACTCGATAGCCATGATCAGGACGACGAGCATCACCAATCTCGTGTTGGGCGCGAGCGTGCTGTGCAGCGGTCTCTCTGCGCAGGAGCAAGCCGGAGGATTCGGCTTCCCGAAGCAGACGACGATCGAGGCCGTGCGTCAGTCACCGCAGGCGTTCAAGAATGTCTGGGTAACGTTCACGGCACAGTTTCACAGCATCGGCGAACTGCACAACCCGTTCTTCACGCGCTTCACGCGCTCCGACTACGTCAACTTCGCCGCGTGGTCGACGGAGCAGAAGATCTGGGAGCGAAAGGAGTTCGACAACCCGTGTGCGACTCTGTTCTGCGACAAGAAGCAGGATGAGCTGCTGAGCACGGTCTACGGCCTGCGCCGTTACACACGCATCAAGCTGACTGGGATCATCAGAAATGCGTTCCAGGGCCAGCCGTGGATCGAGATCACAGCGATTGAGCCGCTCGAGGGCCGCTTGACCACCGCGTCGCTCATGCACATGAGTCGCGCCTTCCAGATGATGGACGCCCACAAGTGGCAGGCAGCCTCGGTCGAGCTCAACCTGGCTTCGAGCGAGCAACTCACCGAGCACGCCCGTGGCTGGGTGCATGCGTATCAGGGACTCTGCCTCCTGCGGCTTGGCCGACCGAGTGGTGCCTCGAAGCAGCTGAAGGTTGCCCATGGGCTGCTGCCGGATGAGTCGCGCGTGACCGGCTGGTTGGAAACGTGCGCCAAGGATCCGCGCAGTGGCGTCGATCAACAGATCACGACGGCGCAGGTGCGTCGTGGTGACCGGCCCATGTGGGAGGCCGTCGACACTGCCAACTCACGCTCCAAGTCCAAGACGCCTGCTGACGAGAAGGGATCGCGCCCGATGGTCGGCGACAAGGCGGTGCCCGGAGCCAAGGCTGACGCCAAGCCCGCGCCGCAGAAGTAGCAAGAAACCGGCGTCGTTCGGCGACGCACACAAGGTGGATCCGGGGTGATCGCGAGTTGGGGGCTGCCTGCTTCCGCTCGCGTCTTGCGTTCAGGACTACTGCTTTCAGGTCTCGGCGTCGAGCCCGCCTGACGTAGAATCGCGTCGGGAGGTGCTGGATGCTGGAGCAGCTGACGATACGTGATTTTGCGCTGCTGGAGCGCACCGGGTTGATCCCGGCCCCCGGATTGACGGTGATCTCGGGTGAGACCGGCGGCGGCAAGAGCCTCGTCGTGCACGCGCTGCGGCTGCTCCGCGGTGAGAAGGCGCGTGCGGGTTTCGTGCGGCGTGGAACCGAAGCTGCGACGATCGATGGTGTGTTTTGCCTGGCCGAAGGCGAACGGTCGGAGCTCGTGCGTTAGCTCTATCAGGATGTGCTCGGCGTCTCACCCACGGAGCAGCGGATCGTCGTCACGCGCATCGTGGACGCGAGTGGACGCAGTCGTGCTCGCATCGATGGGCGACCCGTCACGCTGCGCAACCTGCAGCGGTTCGGTGAGCTCCTCATCGAGATCCATGCACAGGGCAGCAATCGCAGCCTCATGCGCGCGGCGACGCAGACGGAGCTGCTCGATGCCTTCGCCGGGACCACGGACATGCGCCGGGCATTTGCCAAGGAGTTGCGTGCGGCGCGCGATATCGCGGCGCGGCTCGACGAGACGCGGGCCGGCGCGCGGGAGCGACGCGAGCGCATCGAGTTCTTGCGTTTCTGTCTGGACGAGATTGGACGTGTGGATCCGCAGCCAGGCGAGCACGCCGCGCTGGTTGCCGAAGCCCGTATCCTTGGCAACTTGGATTCGTTGCGCGGGACGATCATCGGCGGGCTCGATCTGCTCCACGAAGGCGAGCAGCGCCCCGTCGTCGAGGCGCTCGGAGCGTTTCTCAGGGAACTCGAGGCGGCCCAGGAGCACGACGCGCGCTTGGCGGATCCGGTGCGCTTGGTCAGCGACTCGATGGTGCTCCTGCAAGAGGCGGTCCGTGAGCTCCACGCAGCGAACGGTCGGCTCGATCTCAATCCGGCGCGTGCCGTCGAAGTCACCGAGCGGCTCGACGCAATGGACCGTCTGCTCGAGCGCTTTGGCCCGACCGAGGACGAACTCTTCGCCAGTCGGGTGCGGATGCAGCGTGAGCTCACCGGTCTGGAGGGTCCGGAGGCCGACCCGGATCGGCTGGAAGCCCAACTTGCTGCGCACGAGACGTCGCTGTCGGCTCTCGGCCAGAAGCTCACACGTAAGCGTCGCGCGGCGGCGCGCCGCCTCGCCAAAGCCATGGTCACCGAGCTTGCCGACCTCGGCATGAGCGAGACGCGCGTCGATGTCAGTGTCGGCGGAGCGGACCGCAAGGGCGGCGCGTCGATCCTCGACAAGGCGACCGAGCTTGGTCCGGGCGAGGTCGACGTCCAACTCGCCCCGAATCCGGGCGAGCCGATGACGTCGCTGCGCGAGACTGCCTCCGGCGGCGAGGTAGCGCGCGTCATGCTGGTGCTCAAGAAGATCCTCGCCGACGCGGACTGTGTTCCCGTGCTGGTATTCGACGAAGCCGACGCCGAGATCGGCGGCCGGCGCGGCATTGCCGTGGGACGCAAGCTGCGTGCGGTCGCCAAACGGCACCAAGTCATCAGCGTGACTCATCTACCTCAGATCGCCGCATTCGCCGACGCCCACGTCTTCGTCGAGAAGGTCGTGCGGCGCGAGGGTGGCGAAGAACGGACCGTCTCCGAGCTGCGCCTCCTCGACCAGAAGGACCGCACGCGCGAACTCGCCAGCATGACCCGCGGCGAAGCGGGCGTCGACGAGCGCGCCCTGGCCGAAGCGGATCGCTTACTGGAGCTAGCCCAGAAAAAATGACTCTGACACGTTTTTGCGGGGGTGGCGTCAGTGGCGCAGCAGGGACGCGACGCGGGCGAGCACTGCGTCGCGTGTGCGAGCATTTTCGATGCGCTCGGCGGCGCGGCGTACCCGTTCTAGGCTCGCGGTCAGGCGTTGTTGGATTGTCGGATCGGCGATCGCTCCGTTGCGTTCGAGCGCTTGGCCCTGCGTGACTGCTTCGGCGAGGAGCCGGAGCGTTTGCTGGACGGGTTCGCCGATCTCCGGCTTGGCCGCTTGGCGTCGGAGTTCGGCCGGGCTCGCGGTAGCGATCGATTCGGCCGAGTTGGCGATCGCCGTCCCGAATGACCCTCGGAGTGCGAACGCGATTGCGATGCTCGCCGTGACGGCGATTGCCGCAATGAGCCGAACCCGTCGTCGTCGCAACGCCCTTGCTTCTTGGTGGTCGCGCTCAGCGCTCTCAAGCGCTTCGTGAGCGCGGTCGTAGTACGAACTCCATCGCCGCTGCAGGCGCTGACCGCGATCGCCGCCTTCTCCTGGAGTCGTGCCGCCGTTGTAGCCGTCGATCTTGGCCAACACCTCGCTCGCAATCTCGCGCTCCTCAGCCGTCGACGCTGCGACCTGGAGCCGCTCTTCGGCCTCGTCGCAGAAGTCCTGGATTCGGCACAGGCGCAGCTCCTGTAGATCTCGCTCGTAGCGGGGGCGGAATGCGCCTGGCCCCTTGTCGAGCAGGAAGCTCAGCACCTGCTCGCGCTGGTCGAGGCAGCGGACTCGTTCGGCGAAACTGCCGCGCGCGTCGAGCAGCCGGCCGTAGGTGTCTTGCAACTCGAGGTTCCGCGTTGTTGCGTTGCGCACATCGTCGCGCAACTTGCGCACCATCTCGAGTTCCTTGCGCAGTCCGAGGTCGTCCGGATTCTCTACGTCCAGGCTGGCGGAACTCGCTTCGAGTGCGCGCTCGAGATCGTAGAGCGCGGTTGTCAGTCGGCCCTGCTCCATCTGCTCGCGTGCCCCGGCGCGGAGATGCTTGTGGCTGTCTGCGATCTCCTCGATGCGCAGGCGTGTCCGTTCGAGGCGGTCGATCAGCCTTGTCCGGTGCAGGCGTGGCGTGTCGATGAGGCAATCCAGGATGAGGATTTGGTCGACCTCCAACAGGTCCCGGAGGATGAGTCGAAGTGGAACCGGGTCGGCTTCGAGTCGCTGCGTCATCTGATCGAGCAGCGCTGTTACGCGTTCGGTCAGACGGAGGCGCAGAGCGCCGAGTTCGCGCGACATCGGGCCCAGGCCGAGCTTGGGGTAGCCCTCGTGGAGTTCGCTGAGTACGCGCGCCAGTAGGCTGAGGCTTCGATGCAACCGATCCGGGGCTACGTCGACGGCGGCCGCGACGCGGTCGAGATACGTTGTCAACAAGGTGCACGGAGTCGCCACGTCGCGCCCCGTGAGCAGATCGACGCCCTTGTGCAGCCCCTCCTGACCGGCGGCGAGTCGGTGCAGTAGCCAGACGAAGCGCTGGTGCCGATCGCGCACACGCGCGGAGCTATCGTTTGCCCCGGAGAACGTCTCGAGGAGTTCGTCGAGCGCGCGCTTGGCGGCGGTCAGGTCGAGTGCGGCTTCCGCGGTCTCGAGCTCCGCGAGGATCTCACGCTGGCGGGCGTCTTCGTGATCCAGTCGCCGCAACGCCGACTGCAGGGCATGGCCCGTGGCTTCCACGACTCTGGGCGCGCCGCGATCTGGTAGATGCAGCACGGAGACGATCTGGCAAAAATCGAGTCCGAGCCGGGCGAGGTGGCGAGCCTCGGCGAGCTTCATGTTCTCCCGGAGGCGCTGCACCTCGACAGGCAGGGTGGGCAGACGGTGTGCCAGCTTGCGGTGGGCACGTTCGAGGCGGGCTCGCGCGAGCGGCAGCAGCGGTACGAAGTTCAGGCACACATGGATGGCTCGGCAGAAGCGAAGCCCTGCTTCGACAAACGCCCGCGCGTTGGTTGTCGCTTCCGTTTCGGGCAGCGATTCGAGCACCGTCTGGCAGCGCTCGGCCCAGTGCGATCGCAGGGCGATGACATCGCGGTGCTGTTCGCTCGGATGCGGTGTTCCAGCCAGGAGGGCCAACTCGAGTCGCGTGTCCGCGGATTCCGCGGCCGCGAGCGCGGCGGCGATGCTGGTCGCCGCGCGTCGTTTGGTGGGATCGGCCTGGAGCAGATTGCGCACGGCGCCGAGCAGCGCGAATGGCATCGTCGGTCGCAACCGCAGCAGCGTGCGCGCGTCGAACTCGCCGCTCGGGCGCAGCGGGGGCAGGAACCCCGTGAGCAAGACGTGCAGCGTGGCGCCGAGCCCGTAGAGGTCGAAGGCGATGGTTGGTGATTCGCCGAGATAGGCTTCGGGCGGGGCGTAGCCGAATGTTCCCCCCGAGAATCCAGGTGCGTGCTCGGGCGTGCCATCCGTCAGGAAAACGACGTTTTCGAAGTCGATCAGATGCAGTTCGCCACCAGCGTTGTGCACGAAGTTGGCCGGCTTGACGTCTCCGTGGACGATTGACATGGCGTGCAGGCGGGCCAGGACGGCGGCGGCGGCCTTACCGATTCGGAGGACCTCGTCGC